>NZ_JAALGV010000016.1:0-5799 GCF_011174875.1 Acinetobacter sp. GFQ9D191M | reverse complement strand
TTCTTCTTCACGGACAGATTTCTTAAAGTCCTTGATTGCACCCCCTACATCTTTTCCTAGATTTTTTAGTTTAGAAGTACCAAACAGTAAGATCACTACAATTGCAAAAATTAGTACATGCCAGATGGATAACCCTGCCATATTTTGTCCTCATTTAATCTTCTTAAGTTTATTGGCTTATATCAACACTAACAAATGACAGTGCTATGACGATTTGATGTCAATATAATGACAAGGATTCAGAAAAAGGCAGGCTTTTTATTTCTATTATTTTAAAATTAGCAAAGAACTACTACGTTTTTCACATACCATTCATGTCAAAAATTCTCTACTTTAATAGTTCAATTACATCTTAATAGAAACTGATATGGCTCAAGAAATATATGATCTCATTTCCTTGATAAAAGAGTCTTAGTCATGGGGCTGTTTCTTTTAATTATTATTATCTTTATAACTGTTCTAGTAATGGTAAGACCGAATACTAGGTATAAGCCTAGTGGAAAGTTTAAAGAATTAACTAAAAACAAATTTAGACATGAAGTTTCAAGTGCAACCAATTTTCAGCGACCTTTAATTACGATCATTGGCCCGGAGATTGAAAATACTGTCAGTAAAGTCGTTAGTGCGCTTTTAATTATAGATCCTGATAAAGTGAATGCAATCATGGTGGTTGTAAATAATGTTCAAGTGGGTTATCTGAGTGAAGAGGATACTGAAAAGTTTTTAGAGTTATTAAAGGATCATCATTTATCAAAGTTTACCGGATTAGAAGTAAAAGCTCTAATCTATGGTGATTGGGGAAATGACCATGAAATTTCTAACTTTAAAGTTAGGTTGAATTTACCTAAAAATTTGGAAGATTCAGAAATTCAATAATTTGATCTAGTAATTAGGTAAAGAATCTTTTTTTATAATTGTTTAATAATATAATAATAAAAACTGGACTGCTCCCAGTATCCTAGACACGAGACGGCCTCATTTTGAAGCTGCCTCAAAGGCTTCCGGACTCATCCCATCGAGATGCGAATGACGCCTGATTCGATTGTAAAACATCTCGATGTAATCAAATACATCTGCACGAGCCATTTCTCGTGTTTTATAGATCCTCTTTTTAATTCTTTCCTTCTTCAAGCTGCTAAAAAAGGATTCAGCAACAGCATTGTCCCAACAGTTTCCACGACGACTCATACTCGGAACTAAATTATGCTTCTGACAGAATTTCTGCCAGTCTCCGCTACTGTATTGTGAGCCTTGGTCTGAGTGTATGATCACAGGTTCATTGGGTCTGCATCGCCATACCGCCATTAAAAGTGCATCCAAAACGATATCCTTGGCAAGCGTAGGTTTCATTGACCAACCGATGACTTTTCTCGAATATAAATCGAGAACCACAGCCAGATATAACCAGCCTTGCCAGGTGCGGATGTAGGTAATATCAGTCACCCAAGAGGTATCCGGTGTGTTTACAACAAATTCTCGATTTAAATGGTTAGGTGGCACAATCTGAGGACGACCACGACCATAGCTTTTATGCTTCTTATATCCTCGAACAGCGGCAATACCATTGTGCTTCATGATCTTCAGCACACGATTAGGTCCACAGCTTTCACCTAGCTCTTTAAGATCCAGCGTAATGCGACGATAACCGTAGATGCCATAACTGGCATCATAAGAAGAACGGATGAGCTGTAATAACCGCTTATCTTCAATAGTCCTGCCTGATTCGGGTTCATGCAACCAAGCATAGTAGCCAGCACGAGCAATCTTAAGAACCCGACACATCGTTTTAATCTTAAATTGATGGTTGTATTCCAGGATAAACTGATACTTTACTCGGGCAGGCTTGCAAAGTACCTTGCGGCCTTTTTTAGAATATCCCGTTCCTCTTCAGTTTGTTTGAGCTGACTTTTAAGGCGAAGGATTTCTTTCTTTGCTTCGAGTAGTTCATGTTCATCAGGGTTGTTGCGTAAAGGCTGTACGGCCTTTAGCCATTTATAAATGCTGTGCTGTGATACACCTAAACGTTCTGCCACATCGGTGACAGAATATCCACGTTCAGTAATCAATTTAACAGCTTCATCTTTAAATTCTGGGGTGTATCGTTGTCCACTCATAATGTTCTCTCCTATGCAAAAAGAATAGACGAAATTTGTCTAGGAGAGTGGTGGCAGTCCATATCTAACTAAAAGGTGTCTACAAAATCGGTGGCTATTCAATATAGGCTATACCTTATCGATATATTTTTAAAATTCAGCAAGTTGATATGTATTTTTATTACATGATGAGGATATAAAATGACAAAGCGTACTTTGGGAAATACAGGTTTAGAGATTGTACCAATCGTCTTTGGTGGTAACGTATTTGGCTGGACCATTGACCAGCAACAAAGCTTTAAGGTGTTAGATGCATTTTTCGATCATGGTTTCAATGCTATAGATACAGCGGATTTTTATTCTATCTGGGCTGAAGGCAACCAAGGTGGTGAATCAGAAACGATTATTGGTCAATGGTTAAAACAAAGACCCAGCAAACGTGATGATCTCGTTCTGTTTACCAAAGTCGGTTTGGATATGGGTATTCCAGGACATCAGGGGTTGTCTAAACGTTGGATCATGCAAGGGGTAGAGGATTCTCTCAAACGTCTAAATACCGATTATATCGATTTATATTTTGCTCATTGGCCAGATGATAATACGCCTTATGAAGAAACCTTGGCTGCTTTTGATCAGCTTAAACAGCAAGGGAAAATTCGTGCCTATGGCGCGTCAAATCTAGATGCGACACAACTTCAACAATCGATTGAAGCAGCCAAAAAAATCAATGTACCTCATTATCAGGTGCTACAGCCCGAATATAATCTATATGATCGTCAAGGATTTGAAGAACAACTCAAACCAATTTGCCTTGAACATGAAATTGGCGTAGTTAGTTATTACAGTCTTGCTAGTGGTTTTCTTTCAGGTAAATACCGCGATTTAGATCAAATCAAGGGCAGTAAACGTGCAGATAGTTTAAGTAAATACTTTACACCACGAGGTGAGCGAATTTTAAAAGCACTGGATTTAGTGGCAGAACGTCATAATGCAAAACTTGCTGATATTGCTTTGGCTTGGGTGTTAACACGAGAAGGTATTACAGCACCGATTGCAAGTGCAACGACAGTTGAGCAGATTGAGAGTTTTGGTAAAGCGCTAGGATTAAAACTAACAGCAGATGATCTTCAAATACTTGAAGTGGATTCACAGTAGATAGAGTAATCAATAATCTAAGTTGATGAATAACGATAAAGCTAAAAATGAAATGTCTGTCTAAGGTTCTAATTTCATTTTTAGCTTTAATTTTTGTAGGAAGTTTCAAAATTAACTTTTATGGAAAGCTTTTTATAAAGAGGAAATTAAAGCTTATAAATATCTTTAATAATAGAAGGGTTGATATTTGAAGTAGGTAATCATTACAAAACATCATTTGAACATTAATAAAATCATGAATTTGCCTATGCCTATATAGTTTTAATATTTAAATTATTCTAGTTCACTAACTTTTTGAATTCGATATTTTTTTGACTTAAAAATGAAAAATTTCTAGCTCTTTATATTTTTACTATGTGAAATAAAAGTCTGAGAAAATTTAGTATTTAAATATTCAATAAAGTCTTCAACTTTTTCGATTACGTCTAAGTTAAATATAGGTCTTTTTCTCCAAATAAGCTTCACAAATTAGTAGAGCCTCTTGTTGTAATTCTTCAGTAATATAACCATTGCGATAAAAACTATGCTTCATCAATGCAAAAATTAATTCAATCATAATGGTAATGTCATCTGGCTTTTTAAGTGTTAGCGGATTCTCTTTCTGGGTAAAAATTTTGACGAACTCTTTGGATGTCTCTTCGATCACGGCTTCTTGCAGGCTAAAACCTTCGATGTTTACCGGGCCACCCAGAATCAGCATGCTGGCTGGCTTATTCTGGTTATAAAAAGCAGAGGCGTTACTCAAGGCATCTTGAATGATATCCAGCACTGACCACGTCTTGTAGATCTGAGCATTATGGGTTAGGTAACTTTGAAGTTTTTGGAAATACCGATTTACGATTAAGCTAAATAGATGATCTATCGTAGGAAAATACTGATAAATGTGATTTCTTGGTACACCTGAAATTTGTGAAATTTCCTGGATATTGCATTCTGCTAAGGTCTTGGTTTCTAAAAGTTCTATAGTGGTTTGAATCACTTTTTCCAGACGTTCGATACTTCTTTTCTGAACAGGCATCTTTATTTCATTCATCAGCATCTTGCATCCCCTCATTGATTTATTAAAAAAACTCCCCTATATTTTTTAAAAACCGACATGTGACGGATTTTTGAATAAAATATTTTCATGGAGCTGAAAATGAATAAAACTGTCTGCATTATTGGCGCAGGCCCTTCAGGCATTGCCGCAGCAAAAAACTGTAAAGATTATAATATAGCGTTTGATCTATTTGAAAAAAATGACAAAGTTGGTGGTAACTGGGTATTTAATTCCAAAACAGGCCATTCCTCTGTTTATGAAAATACCCATATCATCAGCTCTAAAAAACTTTCAGAGTATGAAGACTACCCGATGCCGGATCATTATCCAGATTACCCACGGCATGATCAATTACAGCAGTATTTTGAAAACTATAGTAAAAACTTCAATGTGTATAACCAAATAAAGTTTAACCATACTGTTGACCATGTTGAACGCACGTCTGATGGTCAATGGCAAGTGGATTACACGGATGCAGAAGGGCAGAAACATCAAAAAATTTATCAGTATCTGATGGTATGTAATGGTCATCACTGGATGCCGAAATATCCAAAATACGAAGGAGAGTTCACTGGCAAATGGATGCATTCACATGATTTTAAAGGTGTGAATGAAGAGTGGCGTAATAAAAAAATTCTGGTGATTGGTGCAGGTAATTCAGGTTGTGATGTTGCTGTAGAAGCTGCTCGTGTAAGTAAAGATATTTATTTATCCATGCGCAGCCCACAGTGGTTTTTACCCAAATTTTTGCTGGGTCTCCCAAGCGATATGGTCGCAAAAGCGTTAGAAAATTTACGGCCTAAAGCACGTCAGACCATACTCACCAAATCCTTAAAAATTCTTACGGGTGATTATGCAAGTTTTGGACTACCTCCAACGACTAAACCTGTATTAAGCCAGCATCCAACGGTTAACTCGGATTTAATTGACTATGTACGCCATGGCAAGATTAAGCCAAAACCTGCAATCAAAAAAATTGATGGAAAGACAGTTGAATTTACGGACGGTACCAAGCAAGAGTTTGACATTATTTGTTGCTGTACAGGATTCTGGACCGTATTCCCATTCTTTGATCCTGACTTTATTAATTTCCAGCATGCTGAGAAGGTACCGCTTTATCGTAAGATGATGCATGCTGATTATGACAATTTATATTTCATAGGCTTGTTCCAACCTATTGGATGTATTTGGCCGTTATCAGATTTTCAAGCACGTATCGCATGTCAGGAAATATTAGGTAAGTATAAGCGTCCAAAAGATATGAAAGCAGCTATTCAGTATGAGCTGGATCATCCTCACTACAAATTCGAGGGTGGACAACGTCATGCTGTAGAAGTTGATTACAACACTTTCCGTGCTGAACTGGTATCGGATCTCGCCTCAGCAGGCGTGAAAATTCCTCCACGTGATTATAATATTTCAACATTAAAATGGCTCTAGACTAGCAGGTTTACACTTAATTTTACCTAATGAGGTTCCACAGCTCAGTTGCTAACTCATTAGGTTCCCTCA
>NZ_JAALGV010000159.1:0-1045 GCF_011174875.1 Acinetobacter sp. GFQ9D191M | reverse complement strand
ATAATCTCTTAATGATCTTCTCACTACTTCATCAGTAGCAAGCTAGGTCGGCTATATTACTCTCTATCTCTAGAAAGTCAACCAGTAATGAAAATTATTTTTAAACTTTCTTTCTAAAACTCAACTCAACCATTTCATGCTAAGTTACTGTTTTATCAGAAGTTTTAATCTTCATCACCGCCGATGGATGTGCATTATAGACCAATCCCAAGCAAGCGCAACCCCTATTTTTAAGAAAATACTTCAGTTGATTATTATTTCTACAAAATAATCCCATATGCATATTCTTTAATCTAAAAACCCTATTTTTAGATATCTTTTTACTATTTTCATTTTTGAGTTTAAAAAATAGGGGCTATTTTGTTTCAGCTTAATAAAGTGCAATTTAGTTTTTTATTTCCATAGCCGCTCCTGCTTAAAATATTCTTCCAGCTCACTCGAATAAATATTTTTTTTATTTTCACAATCCCTATGAACCTCCCAATAAATGCGACTCACCCATAAAAAGATCTAGGTACATTTAGCTCGACTTATTAAAAACATAATTCTGGAATGAAGAATGAAGAATGAAGAATGAAGAATGAAGAATGAAGAATGAAGAATGAAGAATGAAGAATGAAGAATGAAGAATGAAGAATGAAGAATGAAGAATGAACTTAATAAATAACCAGTTTTTAATCTATTTTTATTTTGATTGCTAAATTTAATTCGTAGTTAAATTTCAGACATAAAAAAACCGCCTGATGCGGTATCTATATAATTAATCATTTTTATCGATGGTCGGAGCAGTAGGATTCGAACCTACGACCCCCTGGTCCCAAACCAGGTGCACTACCAGGCTGTGCTATGCTCCGATGTTCAACTCAAAGAGTTGGGGTGAATGATGGGATTCGAACCCACGACAACCGGAATCACAATCCGGGGCTCTACCAACTGAGCTACATCCACCATTACGGTGTCTTCATTATTTAGACATAAAAAAACCGCTTGACGCGGTATCATTTATCTTAACCACCATGAAGAAGATGGTCGGAGCAGTAGGATT
>NZ_JAALGV010000158.1:0-619 GCF_011174875.1 Acinetobacter sp. GFQ9D191M | reverse complement strand
CTGTCAAGCGCGTATTTTCAAGATTAAACCCGCGTCCTTTGAGACAACTGAATAAGGTTTCAATTTCCCAGCGTAATGCATAATCCTGAATAGCATTGGCATTAAACTGAGGAGAAACGACGAGTAAAAGCTCTCCATTTTCTAACTGTAGTGCACTTATATATAGTTTCACCCGACCAACCAAAATCCGTCGTTTACGACATTCAATTTGACCAACTTTAAGATGGCGAAATAAATCACTAATTTTATGATTCTTTCCTAAATGATTGGTGACAATGAAGTTTTTTTAACACGAATGCAGAAGTTGATGTCTTGTTCAATTAACCATGTAAACCACTGCTCACCGATAAACTCTCTGTCTGCGAACACATTCACAATACGGTCTTTACCAAAAATGGCTATAAAGCGTTGAATCAAAGCAATACGCTCTTTCGTATCTGAATTTCCACGTTTATTAAGCAATGTCCAAAGGATAGGTATCGCTATTCCACGATAAACGATTGCGAGCATCAGGATATTAATATTTCGTTTTCCCCATTTCCAATTGGTTCTATCTAAAGTCAGTTGCACTTGGTCGAATGAAAACATATTGAAAATCAACTGAGAAATTTGACGATAA
>NZ_JAALGV010000157.1:11747-11893 GCF_011174875.1 Acinetobacter sp. GFQ9D191M | reverse complement strand
CAACTGAACTACCGCTGCATCACAAAAAATCTGGTGGGCGCTGACGGGATCGAACCGCCGACATTCTGCTTGTAAGGCAGACGCTCTACCAACTGAGCTAAGCGCCCTCAAAAGGTCTATCATGTAAATGGCGCAGCGGACGGGAC
>NZ_JAALGV010000157.1:0-11608 GCF_011174875.1 Acinetobacter sp. GFQ9D191M | reverse complement strand
CAACTGAACTACCGCTGCACTATAAGTGTCTCAACTTTGAAAGAAGCTTGGTGGGCGCTGACGGGATCGAACCGCCGACATTCTGCTTGTAAGGCAGACGCTCTACCAACTGAGCTAAGCGCCCTTTCAAATCGACTTCATCGCTTGATGAGGTGCATTATAGAGAATCTTCACAGACTGTCAAACGCTTTTCTGACTGTTTTCTGCTTTTTCGGTGTGAGTGATTAAAAAATAGGTTGATTGTTAAAAAAAACAACACTTTTTGTTTATTTTTTAAGTCTATACCGATTTTTTAAAGATACTCTGTGAAACTAAAAGCCGGATTTTTACGGTTTTACTCATGAAAATTGAGACCAGAACATGCAACAGACTTCAGTATTGCTGAAAGATTATACAAAGCCTAGCTCACCGCAACGTTGTGATCCTATAATCTTTATTTTAAGAGCTTGCAGCCTTGTAAGAACAAATTGATGACTTTTATTGGCGGGCTATAAATCCTGTTTCTAACTCTATTTGTCTATAAAAGTAGAGTACATAGATGATCGATGACCTCATCTACTTTCCCTTATTTAAATAGAAGATATTTCAATTAATTTTAAATCATCCACAAATTTTCTTATGTCATTTAAGTCATTTAAACAGTCAGATTCAAAGGCTGTTCTGAAATATAGACCAGTGCATCTTCATTCACCAGTTCAAACAGCTCGGCCACATCCGTATTCCGCATGCGGATACAGCCATGTGACATTGCAATACCCATCGGCTCAGAATCAGGCGTACCATGAATATAGATATAACGTTGGTAAGTATCACAACCCTCGCCCTGGTTAAAACCTTCTTCAAGCCCACTTAGCCATAAGATCCGGCTGAGAATCCAGTCTCGCTGCGGGAATTGCTGTGCCAGTTCTGCATTATAAATTTCACCTGTCGCTTGACGGGCAATAAACACACTATTTAAAGGTGTCTGCTGGCCAAACTTTTCAGCGACTTTATGCCATCCACGAGGCGTCTTGCCACTATTTTCTGCTTCACCTATGCCATTCTTACCCGTAGAAATCAGGTACTGCTTATTATATTTTGGCAAATATAGTTTTTGTTGGGCGAGATCAATCAGGATTTCTGCCTGATCCAGCTGCAAATGGCTCATGACTTCTCTTTCTCTGTCTTGATAGTTTCTAGTTCTACTTTCTTTGTGGCCATGTGTTCTGGATGGATTATGTCCTGAACTGGTTCGGGTCGACGCCATAACCAGATCGCCACAATCAGCATGGTCACATCAGTAAAGATTTTGACTGCCAGCGGTGCTGTCGTAAATAACATGATAATGCCACTGATGAACATCATGATACTGGCCAGCCATTTGGCCTTGCGTGGCACAGTACCATTGGCACGCCAGGCTCTTAAAGTCGGACCATATTTTGGATGATTCAGCAGCCATGCATCCATCTGTGGCCAGCCTTTGGATGCCGCCCAAGCCGCCAGAATTAAAAATACTGTAGTTGGCATGCCGGGCAAGATTGCGCCGATAAAACCCAGTACGACAAATAGTACGACCAGGCTTCGCCAAAACAATATTTTCATAAATCGGTCCTACCCACAAAATTAGGGGTAGTATAAAGTGTTTTTAAAATCTGTCCGTTGTATTTGTGCACTTTTCACAGGATGTGCTATGCCCTTTTCCAGTCTAAATCATCATCTTGTAGAAGCATGGCAATATTATCAGCATCCTTTGGTGCGGCAACTGGCATTTGCTGTCGGTAGTCCAAACCTTCTGTCTCAAATTCCAGACGAACTTGAAGTCGTCCATGCTTTTGACTTACATGATTCTGAGACTTGGCAACATCACCTGCAAAATTATCATCCACGTCTGAAATATCTGGACCGGCATCCAGAAGAGCTGGAGCAATTCGTGCAGCAGCTTAAAAGCACCCGGCTGGGTTTGCGCTTTGAAATGCTGGTCTGGTTCTGGCTGCTGGATGATGCCTATCATCCTTATAAGCTTTTAGGTCATAGCATTCAGAAAATTGACGGCGCTAAAACACTGGGTGAACTGGATTTTCTGTTATTCAATACAGAGGCTGGTCTGACTGAACATTGGGAAGTGGCGCTGAAATACTACCTCGCAGAAGCCGATTTTAGCCTGCCAAACTGGTATGGCCTAAACCGCACCGATACTTTAATCCGTAAAATGAAGCATTTTACCCAGAAACAGTTTCAGTTTGATGAGGCTCTGGATCAGCAGATTGAGCAGCGTTTCTGCATGTTAAAAGGCCAGCTTTATCTTCCAGTACATCGTGCAGATCAGACCTTACCTGACTGGGTCAATACCCAACGTCGCATAGGCTTATGGGGTCAGCAGATTCCCGACCCAGCGGCTAACTTCTATCGTTTACAACGTCATGAATGGATTTATCCTAATGCGCAGATCAGCAGTTCAAGTCCCTATTGGTGGACAAATGGACTTTATAAAAAGGCTGATCAAGAGGATTTTTATATGTATCGCAGCCCGCTTCTACTACCCTTTCCTGCGCATAAACCCTTTTAAAACATTACATTTATTAACCGAAGCACTATGAAAACCACATATTTTTTATGTCGTATATTTTCTAATCTTAGTTCCACATCATAATAATTTTATTATCGATAATACGGAGATGATGATGAAAAAAATTCTTGCTGCTTCATTGGTAATGGCTTTTGTTTTAACTGGCTGTAACACTGTCAAAGGTGTGGGTAAAGACGTTTCTAAAGCAGGCGAAGCTGTAACAGGCACTGCAGAAAAAACTTCTGAAGAAATCCGTCAAAACTAAACTCTTTCTAGCTTCTCCACAAACCCTATCTCAGATAGGGTTTTTTTATGCAGAACATTCACATTACAGGCCATATTCGCCTATCATAGAGCCGACAAATTTATCGACTTATGAATCCATCGTATGACATCTTCCGCGACTCTTGATTTAAGCCTGCAATTATTACGTCAGCCTTCTGTGACCCCTATTGATCATGACTGCCAGAATATCATGGCAGAACGTTTGAAGAAGGTGGGTTTCAATATTGAATCAATGCGCTTTGAAGATGTTGATAATATTTGGGCGCGTAAAGGTACTGAAGGCCCGGTTTTCTGTTTTGCTGGCCATACCGATGTTGTGCCAACCGGCAACCTGGATGCCTGGAACTCTGACCCATTTGCGCCAGAAATTCGTGACGGCAAGCTATATGGCCGTGGTAGTGCCGACATGAAAACCGCCTTGGCTGCGATGGTTGTAGCCACTGAACGTTTTGTCGAAAAATATCCGAATCATAAAGGTTCAATTGCCTATCTGATCACTTCAGATGAAGAAGGTCCATCGATCAATGGTACGGTAAAAGTGATTGAAACTCTGGAAGCCCGTAACGAGAAAATTACCTGGTGTCTGGTAGGTGAACCATCAAGTACCAACAAACTGGGTGATATTGTCAAAAATGGCCGTCGTGGTTCATTGAATGCCAACTTGACTGTAAAAGGCAAACAAGGTCATGTAGCTTATCCGCATCTTGCAGTGAATCCAATTCATACAGCATCTAAAGCCATTGCCGAACTCTGCGAAACAGTCTGGGATAATGGCAATGAATACTTCCCTGCGACGTCTTTCCAGATTTCAAATATCAATGCCGGTACCGGTGCAACCAACGTTGTTCCAGGTACGATGAACCTGCTCTGCAACTGGCGTTATTCAACTGAAGTGACTGCTGAAGAACTAAAAGCACGTATGCTTGAAATTCTGGATCGTCATGGTGTGGACTATGATATTTCATGGACTTTATCTGGCCTGCCATTCCTGACACCAGTAGGTGAGCTGGTGAATGCCGCTAAAGATGCCATTTTAACTGTGACTGGTACTGAAACTGAATTATCAACTTCAGGCGGCACCTCAGATGGTCGTTTTATTGCGCCTACCGGTGCACAAGTCCTAGAACTCGGTGTACTGAATGCCACAATCCATCAAATTAATGAGCATGTCGATATTGCAGACCTTGAACCACTGGCTGAAATTTATGAGCAGATTCTGGTGAACCTGTTAGCCAATTAATCACCAGATGTAAAAAAAGGAACTCAGAAGAGTTCCTTTTTTTATGTGCTTTGTAATGAATTACAAGCCAATTGAAGACTGAATATAACCCATTTGCGGGATGTGAAATAACTGATCCCCCATACGCACATACTGGAATACTGCGGGGTCAGTCACTTGCTGATCAGCATCGACGACTTCAGAAATACGCAGACGAATGGTTTTCGGCATTTCATTACACATCAGGGCAAAACGCTGATGCACCTCATCTCCTTCAATCACCAGCGCCACACCACTTTTACGTGTAGGATCATTAACTGCATAAACCGGTAATTGCGCATCATGCCACTCAACCACTTTAACCTGGGTATCACTATCCAGTGCAGACAGGACAATATTTTGTGGTAACAGCATTGGATCTTTGCCGTGACAGTCAATAATATAAGCATCAATAAATCCGGTAGATACCGTAATTAAATGCTGAAGTTCCTGCTGACTTATCTGATCAGCCATTTTGGCATTAGTCGTATTCTGACTCATTTATGACCCCTGTTTTTCAGCAATTAACTGTTGAATATTCGCCAGTAATTCAGCTTCCTGGAACGGTTTGCCCATGTAGTGGGTTACGCCCAGACTGAAAGCACGTTCACGGTGTTTTTCACCAGTACGTGAAGTAATCATGATGATTGGCAGGTCACGGTGAATATCGTGGTGACGAACCAGGTTCGTGACCTCAAAACCATCCATACGCGGCATTTCAATATCCAGCAGCATCAGATCCGGACGGACATTTTCAAGCTGCTCAATCGCATCTACACCATCTTTGGCGGTGACTATATCATAGCCCTGACGCTCAAGTAGACGCGAGGTCACCTTACGTACAGTCACCGAGTCATCCACGATCATTACCAGACGGCGAGCATTGCCAGAACGTGAACCATCGCGTTGATCCTGCATGTGTTTCACACGCTGCGTACCATGGATCTGACGAGCAATATTCTGACCATCCAGAATCAGACAGACCTGACCATCACCGAGAATTGTCGCACCGGTCACTACACCAATATTGGCGAACTGATGGCCGATTGGTTTCACCACGATCTGTGCACGTGAACCGACGAGTTGATCGACTAACAAGGCAATAGTTTGACCACTATTCCCTTTAATCAGCAATACTGGTAATGAATGCGCCACATTATTCAGACGAGGAATTGGCTGATTCGATACGAACTCAGACAGGTAACGCAATTTGTAATTAACGCCATCAATCTTGAAGAAATCGTCTTTACTGTTGAAGTAAGTTTCCAGAGTAGATGGTGCAATACGTACAATACGGTCGATTTGCGCCAGAGAAACGGCGTATTGCTGATCGCCCACTTTTACCATCAAGGCATCGCTGACCGCTACAGTCGTCGGTACGCGAATAGTGAAGGTTGTGCCTTTGCCGACTTCAGAGCTGACAGATACGTGACCACCCAGCGACTTGATCTCGCTTTGTACTACATCCAGTCCGACGCCACGACCTGAAATCTGGGTTACAGATTTAGCAGTACTGAAGCCTGGATGGAAAATGAATTGCAGTAGCTCTTCCGAATCCAGCGTCTGATCTTCTTTGATCAGGCCTTGGCTCAGTGCTTTCTCACGAATCTTCTCAGCATCGATACCTTTACCATCATCACTAAATGAGACGATGACATCTGTACCCTGACGGCTAATATTCAACAGGATTGAACCGACTTCTGGTTTATTCAGGGCAATTCGATCTGCTGTATCTTCCAGACCATGGTCAATCGCATTACGTAGCATATGCTCGAATGGCGTTACCAGACGTTCCAGAATATTACGGTCTAATTCACCTTCACTATTCTGAACAATCAATTCAGCTGGACGGTTCAAAGTCGTAGAAGTCTGACGTACGATACGTTGTAAACGTGGCAACATCCGGTCAAACGGTACCAGACGAGTACGCATCAGGCTTTCCTGAATCTCGGCCTGAATCCGTGATTGTTGCAATAACAAACCTTCAGTTTCACGAATCTTGTCAGATAGAGTGCTCTTGAAGTCAACCAAGTCCGAAGCAGATTCCGCTAACGACTTGGACAACTGATTCAGGGACGAATATTGGTCCATTTCCAGTGGGTCAAAGTCTGCATAACGCGAGTTTTCTGAACCGTGTTTGGCAATAATTTGAGATTCTAGCTCGCCTTCCATTCGGCGCAACTGATCCGCCAGACGCTTGATCGCCAGTTCCATCTCGTTCAGAGTATTACCGAGCTGACCCAAATCCATCTCGATACGCGAACGGTTAATTGCATTCTCGCCTGACAGGTCGATCATCTTCTCAACCAGATCAGCAGAGATACGGATCATCTCGTGGCTGGTATCGGTATTACCGGTATCAACCCATTCGCCCATCATACGTGGTGGCTCAGTACCATCACCTTCGACAAACTCGAAGCTATTTTCTGTGACCAGCGTTTCTGTTTTAGCCAAACGTTCCGGCAGCTGCGCAGTAACATCCACATAAGCAATCTTTTTCAGGCTGCTTTGGATCTGTTCAAAATTGCTATAGTCATGCTGGAAGATCGCTTGTCTTAACCAAGCCAGTGTTTTTTGCAGCAGGCCATCATAAGCATTCGAGTTAAAGTGATATACCGCAAACTGTTCGAATGTGGTTTCCAGTTCATACGCAATGCTGGCCACCTTTTCGTTTTCAACCATGCGCGCACCACCCTTGATACTGTGGGCAGCACGTTGTAATTGAAGCAATAAGCTACGGTCACTACGCTGATCAAACCATTGGTTCAGCAGTTTTTCGGTATTGTCGAGAATCTCTTCTGATTCTTCCAGGAAGGTTTCTTCAACAATCGACTTCAGTTCATCTTCTTCAGAGCGTTCTTCTGCTACAACTTCAACTGCTTCAGTTAAGGTTTCTGTTTCAGTAAGCTCAACTTGTTCATCTTCTAAGCCTAAAGCTGGCTCTAGATCTGAATCTGTATTTTCTGATGCAATCTCTTCCGGTGCATCATCTACTGTCTCTACAGATTCAGTAGTAGCTTCTGCATATTCAAACTCGACAACAGGAATCGATGTTTCTACCGGAGCTGCAACAGCTTGACCAGCCACCAATGCCTGAATATTTTGCAGAATCGAAATTGCTTCAACCGCTGGATAATCGATACCTTCATCACGGATCGACTGGATACGGTCAGAAACGTTATCTTGCACCAGACGAATGATTTGAATCAAAGTAGGCGTTACTGCAATCTGCTGACGGATGATTCGCTCATAAATACTTTCCAGTTCGTGCGAGATCGAACCGATATGAGAAGCGGTAATCATGTTTGCACCACCTTTTAAGGTGTGCAAATGACGCATCAGATTGTTAAGTGAAGTCGTATCATCCTGCTTCTTACTCCAGGTATTCAGATCTTCATCAATACCCACCAGTAATTCATCTGCTTCTTCGAGGAAGATATTCAGTAGATCCTCATCGAAATCACGCTGAGTTTCTGCGCTGTCAATGTATTGGCGATCAGAAGCAATACGCTGACTTAAAGCAGCAAAGTCAATGCTGGCTGTGGTTGCAGCTTCAGGAATAGAAATTTCTTCTGATACTTGTTCAGCAGGGATATTGTCTTCGGCAAAGATTTCCAGGTCCTGCTGTACAAATGCAGCCAGTTCACTCAAGGTTTTTTGCGTATCATCATTCAGAATGACACGCTGGCCTGCTGCTAGGGTATCGAATAAATGAATGAATTCCTGATGTGCCTGGGCAAACAGCTCATAAGCATAATCACTATTCAGCAGTACCGGTTTTTCCAGCAAGGCATCATAAGCAGATTTTAAATCTGTCGTAAACTCATGAATACCCAGTGCGGCACGGTTATCTGTATGTGCAAGCAGCTCGGCAGCCTGCTCGCTTAAAGCCTGAATATATTCCGGATAATCGACTTTAGCCCGTTTATCGAATTCAAATTCGGCATCCAGCAACAGGTCAATCTCCAGTTCAACCAGCTTAGTCACCAGACCTTGGGTTTCAACTGTTTCCGTTTCAGTGGCTGCGAAGCCATAATCATTCCAGACACGCTCAAAAGTCGCATACACTGCTGCCAGTTTGCTGCTATCACCCTGACGTAACAAATGCAGATAGTCACTGACAAATTCAGCATACTGGATTAATACAGCAGTTTCTTTTGAGGTAGATGCAATTTCATCCTGAAGCAGTGTTTTAAACAGATGTTCTACTTTAGAGCTGGCCTCGAAGATTTCTTCGATCTGTGCCATGGACGAACTGCCGCGCAAAGTATGAATAGCACGAATCAATGCATTATAATCCTGCACTTTTTCATTTTCGCTACGCAGGAACTTGGCAATCGTTTCGAGATGCTCTTCCGCTTCCTCGATAAAGATCGCCACGGTTTCTTCTACATCACTACGTGCAGCATCTTCACTATCAGCTTCTTCAAGCTCAAATTCTGTTGTGCTTATTTCTATTGCTGCAGTTGTATCTTGATCTTCAGCCGAATCACCTAGCTCAAGACCTGTGATCTGGCCTTCGGCAGTCAGACTGTCTGCCAGTTGCAAGAGTTCTTCTAAAGCCGGTTCAGGTGTCATTTGTTGTTGTAATTGCTGACCTAAAAGCACGACTGGGCGCAGGTCAACATCGAGTTCCTGCACCTGTTTGAATTTTGGATATAAAGTAAACTGGTAAATATTCAGTACAGCTTTGGCATACTGTTGAATCGTAGGCGTTAACTGGATCGAACCTGAAAGTACCCGGTTTAAGGTATCTTCCACTGCCCATGCAATTTCACCCGCAGATTTAGCCCCCACCATACGGCCTGAACCTTTCAGGGTATGAAAATGGCGGCGAATGGTTTTCAGGTTTTCCTGATGAGCCGGATCACTCAACCATTCTGGAAATAAAGCATTTAACTCAACGAAAATTTCTTCGATTTCCTCGACAAAAATTTCAAGAATTTCTGCATCTTGATCAAGATAACTGTCTTCAGGAAGCGTTGTCGTTTCAACTAAATTTTTTAATATTTCTTTCATAGCTAATGCTTCTTACGTTGTGCCGCCAAGAAGGGCGCTCAAACTTAATTGTGACCGTCACGCGAGACCTATCCTTAATAGTTAGGTCCATCTTGTCGAGGCTTTATCTGTATTTCTGAATGTGCCTCAACCTGGGTTAAGGCACACTCCCCTCATACTTTCTGACTTTATTCGGGTAGTTTAAAGTCAGATACAGATTCACGTAATGCATCGGCCATGTTCGCCAATTCAGATACCGAACGTGCTGTATCGAAGGTTGCACTCGTAGTTTGTGAAGTAATTTCCTGTACGACATTCATCGTGGTCGCAATATGACCTGCAGATGCTGACTGAAGTTTCGCAGCATCGGAAATGTTTGCAATCAGTTTTGCCAGGTTATTCGATACGTTCTGAATCTCATCTAGTGCCACACCGGCATCTTTAGACAAGTTCGCACCACGTACAACTTCGGCTGTGGTTTGTTCCATTGAAATTACGGCTTCGTTGGTATCGGTCTGAATGGTTTTTACCAGGCCTTCAATCTGTTTAGTTGCAGATGCAGAACGTTCCGCAAGACGCTGGACCTCATCCGCTACCACGGCGAAACCACGACCAGCTTCACCCGCCATCGACGCTTGAATCGCTGCGTTCAAAGCCAGGATGTTCGTTTGGTCGGCAATATCGTTAATCAGGGCGACGATGTTACCAATTTCTTGTGAAGATTCACCCAGACGTTTAATACGTTTCGACGTTTCCTGAATCTGTTCACGAATCGTATCCATACCTTCAATTGAACGGTGTACAACGTCTGCACCATTTGCAGCAATTTGTACTGAACGTTCCGCAACGACTGCAGATTCTTCCGCGTTGGCAGATACCTGGTCAATGGACATCGCCATTTCGTTAATCGCAGCAGATGCACCGGCAATTTCTTGTGCCTGGTGTTCAGATGCTTCTGCTAACTGGTTGGTAATGCTTTGAGTTGTCGCTGTATATTGCGCAACTTCTTGAGAAGTTTCGGTAATACGAGATACCAGGTCACGTAATTGGTCGATCGCGAAGTTAATCGAGTCGGCAATCGCACCGGTAAAGTCTTCCGATACTGTTGCATATGAACGTAAGTCACCATCCGCAAGGTCAGCAATCTCGTCCAGTAAACGTAAAATCGCATTCTGGTTACGGTCATATTCTTCCTGAAGACGGGTTACACGTTGTTTATCTGATGCACCACGTAGGGTTAACAGGCGGAATACACACAGCAGGAAGCCGATCAATAACAGAATTAACAAAACCGCTGGAACGATTGTTTTCAGACCAGAGTTACCAGACAGTTTGTTCAGGTTATCGAGCAGGGCATCAGATTGCGAGAAAATTGATGCAGATGCCTGACGTACTTTTACGATTTGCGCAGAGTTTTTCAGGATTGTCGCAGATGCTGATTCAAGTACATCATCATATTCCGCTTTGATGCCTTCTAGAGACTCGCGCAGGTTAGGATCAGTAATACGTTGTACACCCAGTTCAGCAGAACCGTTTAACTGTGCATTTAAGTATGAACCGAAAGTTTCGGTATCGGCACTGAAGTCATCCGCTGATTCACGTGAACCGTCGTTACCGGTCAATACCAAACTGATCGAACGTAAAATACGTTCCGCAATAAATACCTGGTTTTTCGCAATAACCACCTGGTTAGACGGCATGTCTTGACGCGCCATCTGGTCGACCATCAAGTTATATTCGGCCTGAATCCCCGGGATCGCTTCACCAATCGCAATGTTGGTGTCATATAACTGGTTAATGATTTTTTGTTGCGATGCAATCAGGTCAATACTAGAAGACACTTCTGTCCACTGTTTATCTACTGCTTGTAGCGCTTCATTATTGGAGTGAATATTTTTTACAGTCTCAAGGTTTTCAGCAAAAGCTTTTTGAGAATCTGTCAGGTTTTTCATCGCCTCAGGTGTACCAGAAGCCGTTGCTTCAGTCGCCTGACGAGAAATGGTTTGTGAAAGCAGACGTAAATCACCCAGACTTTGTGTCAGCTGGTTGGCACGTGGCACACTGTAGAAAAGATACAATAAAGTGATGGTTGCTGCTAACAGACAGCCGGCTGCACCATAAATAAACGGTTTAGACTTTTCACTATCACCAAATACACGTGACAACTGATCTGTTTGTGATTGAATCTTGGATAAAAAAGTATTGCCACTTTTGCGGCTACCTTCACCTGTATTTTTCTTTTTAAGTTTAAAGCCCATGCAGCCTCTCCCCGATTTACGTCTTTATTACTTTCGTGCGCGACGTTTAATTTATAAATTTTATAGATGCGTTCATAAATTTTGGATTTTGCAACAGACGACTGAATAAGAACACATGCCATTGTTGGTTATGCTGGTGGAAAAATCCCTGACAGTATTCTTGTAAGTTATTAGGGTGTGTTGACACTTTTAGCTTAAAAAAATAGCGAAGTAGTAAAATCAAATCACCAAACCCAATTTTACTATTCGCTATGCCTCGTACCA
>NZ_JAALGV010000156.1:0-10350 GCF_011174875.1 Acinetobacter sp. GFQ9D191M | reverse complement strand
CGTTTGTGTTGTCAAATCACATATAAAGATAAGATCCGAGATATTAATGTTCTTCGAGCTAATAAAGGATTAAAACCTGTCAGAAAAGCAAATACAGCTGGCAGTATTTATGCTCGTTGGTATCTTGTTTATCAGGATCTTTTAATCATCATTGAGTGCCAAGTGGCTTTAAATAAAAAAGGCCCAGGTCTACCAGCTGGTATGCGTGACCTATTGTTGTACCATCTAGCAAACGCTTTAAGTTGGTTTACTATATCAGATGCACTAGAAAATGAAGTCGCTGAGTGTGCAAGAAAATTTACTCCAAGCTTGTCACATCAAGAAGCTCTTTCTTATTGTTCAAGTGTAATCAACCGAGCCAAAAAGACCCAAATTGAAGGTAAAGAACATCGTTATCGCTACAGACGAGAAACGATTTATCGTGAGTTAGAGGATCTTATTCCTGAAGAAGTCTTACCACGCTTAAGGGCTATTATTCCAAATGAATTGGCAAGAGAAAGGAAGTTGGAAAGAACGTTGGAATCAAGACGAGAAAAAGGGATAGCTGAACGGGCCATCTATCGTGAAAGTCTTCAGACCAATAAATCTAAAGCGATTAAATTAAAAGCCCAAGGTTTAAAATATAAGGAAATCGCATTAGAACTAAATCTATCCATTGATACTATTAAAGGGTATTTCAGGAAAGGTGTATTGGTATGATGCCTTGTATAGTGGCGCGTGTCAGGCGTTTACTGCATTTGATTTGTTATGCTCTCTCCCCTTTCACAAGCTGGTGAAGCTTTATATGTTTAATAAGGAGCTTCACCATCTTTTTACAGTTAATATTTATTGAACTAATTTCATCAAACTACCAAAACTATCAATCACCGAATAATGAACTACATCCTCCAATGATTGATTTTCTTGATTTAAAGTAGCAAAGAACTTTTTAGCACTTTCAATTTTACGTTGCTCCTTTTCCCGTAGGTCACTGTCCAGCATTGAGCCTTTAGTTTCTGCAACGAAATAGATTTGGCGTACTTTGTCTTTATTGAAAGCAATTGCCCAGTCGGGATTATAGCTACCGAAAGGCGTGGGGATCAGGAAGCGATCAGGGAGTTTAGCGTAGACGACCACCTCATCTGCACCATCCAGCTCTTCGACAAACTTACGTTCATTATCAGAATCGGTGACTACGTAATCCCAGATATGACGTTCTGCCTTGTACGACTGTAGTGGAATATTCTCATTACTCACAAAGATTTCATTGTCAGGATAAGTGCTATCTAATGGATTATATTTCAGTCCTTGAATGACCATTTTTGCTTGCTGTTCGCTGATGATACGACTTATTTCACGAATGAAAGCTTCTGGATTCAACTTAAACTGTGCAAATACCGCAGCGTTAATTCCCTGTAAGATACGTGCAACCGTTTTACGAGTCAGTTTCGTATCTTCAGCAATATTACCAATCAGGTCATAGGTCACTTGAGACTGAATAGAAATATTTGCAACTTCAGTTTTTGATGTCACTTTCCCAAACATTTCTTTGGCTTTGACTTGCTCATAGGTGGATTCATCATTCTGCGTTGCTTCCGCAAGTTTATAACTCAACGTTTCCACAAATTTGTTGTTGCGCTCTTTAGCCGTACGTTCAACAGCACTAATGCTTTCCTGAATGAGTTTTTCAGAATCTAGATGAATTTGATAAACTGCTTTACGGTTAATACGAGACCATAAAGCCTGGAATTCTTTACGTTCTAAATTGGTTTGATTGATGTTATTGGTCAGCTTCTTATTGCCATCGTCTGCAATGCCTTCCAGAGCTTTAGGATCAAACAGCCCATCAATCAGCTTGTGAATTTGCTCAGTATAAGCCACTAAACTTTCAGGTAATTCTGCTAACGTGCCTTGATCTTTCGCTTCGTGATACTTTGGCGTTAACTGATCATTGTCATCAATATAATCGTGCTTAGACAAATGCTTATTAATCTGCTTTGCCATCAATTCAGTGACTTCAACACTAGACCCATCAGATAACTTAAAGATTTTCCCTTTAAAGTAATCAGGGGTAGCTTGTGTGGGGCGATTCTGAATCGTATTCAGAATTTCTGATTGTAGATTCGACACAAACTCTTTGTAACTTTCATTGGTCACAACTGTGAGATTATTCAGTTTATGAATTTCTCCTAAGGCCCCTTGGAAATGGTTGGCATCCATACGTTCGCCAAATTTATTCACTGCAAGGCGCATACCACGGCCAACTTCTTGGCGACGAGAAATTACATTATCTGAATGCTTTAAAGTACAGATCACAAACACGTTCGGGTTATCCCAACCTTCCCGTAAGGCTGAGTGAGAGAAAATAAAACGAGTTGGCTCTTCAAAGGAAAGTAGGCGTTCTTTATCTTTTAAAATGAGGTCATAAGCGTCTGTATCATTGGATACCTGAGCTTCTTCAGCTTTCTTATCAATTGCTGGATTGGCAAGACGTTTTGATTTCTTATCAATTGAGAAATAACCGTTGTGAGTACGGTCTACCTCAATTGCTTTCAGATAGTCAAAATATGGGTCATTTTCTAAGTTTAGATCCTCAATTTCATTGAGTACCTGTTGATACTGTTCCTTGAAAATTTGAACATATTCGCCATCTACAGGATTATTATCCTCATCATATTGACGATATTTTGCCACTTCATCAATGAAGAAAAGACTCAGGACTTTAATACCCTGATTGTATAACTGACGCTCTTTTTGAATGTGTGCACGAATCGTTTCACGGATCTGAATGGTACGCATGATCTTTTCATCAACATGCCCCAATGCTTCACCTACATGAATTTTGGTACCATTCAAAAAAGTAACCGAGTTATCTCGTGCATCAATGTCTGAGACGACATAACGGTCATTGTATTGTTCAGCCTTATTGGAAATATCGTAAAGGTTATCGCCTTTACTAACCTTTCTGACTTCACGCTTAAAACCATTCTTGGTTTCTATCTCAATTTCCAAGCGAGCGACAGGTGCAGATTTAGATACGATGATGTCCTGTAAGTATAAATACCCATGTGTACCTGTTAAACCTTGTACTTCCACACCTTTTACAGTGATTTTTTTCACAAGTTTTTGGTTATAGGCATCCAAAGCATCTAAACGATAGACAAGGTTATAATTGCGCTTATGCGTTGCAGAATAGCGTAAAATAAATAACGGATTGAAGTTAGATAAAGACTCTAGGGTTTTATCCGCCCCCATTTTTTGCGGTTCATCTAAGATCAAAATTGGACGGTTTCGGCTCACAATTTCTATTGGAATACGACTATTAAATTCATCAAGTCCTTCCATGATAGGTTGACCTGTTTTAGGATCAATTACTGGCAGCCCATTCCGCATCTTGACTTGACCATAAATACGACGGTTATCTTTACCTGTCGCATTAAACGCTTGAACGTTAATCACCATGACATTAATGCCACCATTCGAGCTAAAGCTTTCCAAATGGTGTAATGCTTTGGAATCATAGATAAAGAAACGGGCCTTTTTGCCGTATTGCTCTTGAAAGTGATCAGCCATCATATTCAGGCTTTTGTAAACGCCCTCACGAATAGCAATGCTCGGTACGACCACAATAAATTTCGACCAGCCATACTGCTTATGCAGTTCAAACATAGTACGAATATAACAGTAGGTTTTACCTGTACCTGTTTCCATTTCAATATCAAGGTTTAATGGACTTTTGGTCAGGTTCTTGCCTTTGCCATTATCATCCGTGATGAGTTGAGATGATCTTTGTAATCCACTTGCTGCTTGTACGTCCTGAATGTTTTTCAGTACAGTTTGCAGATCAAAAATATGGTCATTCTCAAAACCAACGTCTGCAATCACTTTTTTAGCCTTACCACCTTGTAAATCCAAGGATTCTTCAAGCATATCAACTTGTGCCGTTGCTTTTTTTGCTTTGGCTGCACCTTGGTCAATCATATAACGACGACCTTCAGAACGTGGTTGTCCTTTAAAGCAATCCACAATCGCTTGTACAGAGTCTTTCTGATACCCAAGGGTTTTAAAACGGATTTCCATTATTTAACCCCCCTTAAAGAAACTTAACTTCGGTATCAGGAGAGAGCTGTTTAAAGCGTTCTTTGATATTGGTTTTATCATGGTCCAGATGAATGGCTTTTTCTGCTGAAACGAAGCGTAAAGGATGATCTTTGGCAACTTCATCAACTACTTCAAAGGTCAAATCATCAAAACAAGCGACAAGGCTATTGCCTGCAACGTAAAAGACTTCTTTTCCTGCAATAGTTTTACGTTCAATCGGTAAAGAAAGTTCAAGCCCCCAATCCAACATGACTTGGAATAACAGATCTTCAGATGTACGGTCTTCTTTAATATTTGAAGCTAAATCCAGCATATCAGCTTGTTTTAAAGCGTCAGGTGTGTAATACACATCCTTCATATTGGTTGAGTCAATTTTTAAAACACGGAAGCCAATATCTAAATTTTCAATGTCTTCTTTTTCTTCATTTTCGGTTAGGATTTTCTGACCTGCACGACGGATACGATCTTTAGATACATCAGCAATAGTTTTATAACCACCCTTATATGCATCTGATGATTCTTCCACTAACTCTGGCAACTGAACTAAAATATTTTTAAGTTTTAATGAGTTTCCATAATTATAATTCAATACAGCATGAGCTAAAGTTCCAGAACCGCAGAAAAAGTCCAAAACGACATCATTATCTTCTAAATTACTTATGGTTAGTAATAGTTCAATAAGCTTTAAAGGTTTAGGGGTATCAAATGGTTTAATACCATCAAAAAGTGCTCTTAAGTTAGAAGATGCATTATCAGATGTACAATCTTTTTCCAAAATAAAAGATTTTAATTTTGTAGATTTTTCATTTCCATCAAGACCTAAATATACTTTTTCAAATAAATCAAATTCATTCCTGCCCGAAACCTGTTTAGCTAGCAAGAAATCCTTCTTTTTATTGAAAGTATCTTTTCCCCATCTCCATCGACCATCTTGCCCATCTGATAATTTAGGTGTAATTACGATGCTGTTTTCATCTATAGGATCAAGGCTTATTGTATTATTTAGCTCTGAATAATAAACAGGATAATACATATTTGGTCTATCTATTCTTAATGCTCCTGAGCCACGTTTTCGTAGACCTTGTAATCTATATCGGCCTTTCTCATCCTCGAACTTATACTCTGACTTTTGCTCATCAGATAATGGGAGACCAGTAGAGTTAAATTTCACACTTTTTTGATACATTAAAACGTATTCATGTGCTGTAGCGATATGCTTTCTGTCACTTCTACCAGCAATATTATTAACAACCGAAATTTGTGAGATAAAATTGGAACTACCAAATATTTCATCGCAAACTTTTCTTAAGTTATGCACCTCATTATCATCAATACTTAAATAAATTACCCCTTCATCCGATAGTAGATTTCTAGCCAACTTTAAACGACTATACATCATACTTAACCAATCTGAATGGAAACGCCCATTACTATCTGTATTCGCAATTAAGCGATTACCTTCTTCATCCACTTGGTTTGATTTTTCAAAAAAAGCATCCGTACTTTCAGCGAAGTCATCTTCATAAATAAAATCATTACCTGTGTTGTATGGTGGGTCAATATAAATCATTTTGACCTTACCCAAGTAATTCTCTTGCAGAAGTTTCAGGGCTTCGAGGTTATCACCTTCAATAAACAAGTTTTCTGTTCTATCAAAATTTACACTCTCCTCACGGCACGGGCGCAAAGTTTTCGCAATCGGTGCATTGGCGGTTAGAATGGCTTCTTTTTTACCGACCCAATCTAGCCGATAGCGTTCTTGCTCACCTTCAACCAAAATTTGTGAAAGTTCTTGTTTAAGCAAATCAAAATCAATGGCTTTTTTCAGTTCGCCATTTTCACCTTGTGCTTCCGTCACACAGTTTGGAAACAGTGCTGCAATTTTTTCGATGTTGCTATCAACAAGGTTCGGGCTGTGCATTTTTAACTTGTCCATCAATATACCTTTATATTTAATTCACTAATTTGTTTAAATCAGATTCAAGTGCATGAATATGCTTATTGAGTTCAACCTTACGATTAAACTGTTTTTCAGTTCTCAACTTGGATTTCAGCTTATCAAGCTGCTTTTGTAAGCTTTCAAGCTGTTGAGCTTTTTGCAATTGAAGTTCAATGGAAACAGATTCATCATCGTCTCCTGAATCTTCGCTTGATGTAATCGGCAATATCTGTGCGATGAAATGTTCATATAGATCAGCTAGTTTTAAGTAAAGGGGCAATTCAACACGATCATGATCTTCTAGCCACTCAGAAGCATAATATTGACCTATCACTGCTTTAGTTTTATCTGCTTGATTCAAACGTTTATAGCTTGCAACAACTTTCACTTTATCTTGATAAACAACTTCAAAAATAATTGGAGTGAGAATGAGCTTATCAATGAAAGATAGTATTGACACATCTAAATCTTCAACCCGACTTTTTACTCGAAAGATTTGAATTTCCTTCAAATCTTCCTGATCTTGGAGGTGAATTGTAGATGAAGCCAACTTGTAAGCCCACCGTATATTTTCCACTTGATCAACAAATAGCTGTTCGATCTTGGTATTGGCTTTTCCTTGTTCATAAAACTTATTTTTCGGAATTAACCGATCCACTTTAGCCTGGGGTGGAAATTTATATAACTTCATGATCAAGATTCTTCAATCACAATAAAACTAATAAGCTCAAAGTCATTTAATCCAGA
Organism: Acinetobacter sp. GFQ9D191M; assembly: GCF_011174875.1. Taxonomy (NCBI): domain Bacteria; kingdom Pseudomonadati; phylum Pseudomonadota; class Gammaproteobacteria; order Moraxellales; family Moraxellaceae; genus Acinetobacter; species Acinetobacter sp. GFQ9D191M. The sequence goes on along the minus strand of NZ_JAALGV010000156.1, from coordinate 3,584 downwards.
AACCACATCTACCAACGCTGATGTAGTCAAGCCTGAAAACAAGCTATCAATATCCTTCTCAGCTTTTACGTCCTGAATGGTATGAATCACAATATCCAACAATTCTGAATATTGGCTCATATCTCGTCCATCATTGGTTTTCTCATTAAACTTTTCATACGCTTCAGGAATCGGATGATCCTTTCCTCGACATGCTTTACGTGCTACATCCAATAAATATTTTGCTTGGGTGTAGTCATAAACGACTTCACCGCCTTGATTAATATAAACTAAGTAATATGGATATAGGCGGTTGCTTTGGCTGTTAGGCGACTCAGGATGTCGTGCTCTTAGGGTGAAAATTACTCCCGCATTTAAACCGAGTTCTGGCTGTGCAGGCACAACAGTATGTAGTCCATTCGGTAATCGCTCCAATTCAGGATGCTCTTCCATATAGCCAAGCAAATCCATACGGAAGTCATTCAAACCTAAATCGGTAATAGAAACCCCTGTATTGGCATCTTCCAAATCTAAAACTTCAGTTTGTAGCTTTTGCAATTGTTCACGACGATAGGCAATATCATTGGCTTGAGCACTGAGAACGTTATCATCTCCCGTACTGGTCATATCGACGATCACCATGCGATTCTCGACCCGTTCTCGCAAGTTAATATATTCATCCAGACTAATATCAGGCCAGTAATTAACGAGCTGAATGACGCTGTTTGATGAGCCAATACGATCCACACGCCCAAAGCGTTGAATGATGCGTACAGGATTCCAGTGAATATCGAAATTAATCAAATAATCACAGTCCTGTAAGTTTTGTCCTTCAGAAATACAATCCGTTGCAATGAGCACATCAATTTCTCTGGATTCTTCAGGGAATACGTCTGCTTTTTGCTTTGACTGTGGAGAGAATAAGGTGAGTAAGCCCTGCATATCATAGCTTTGACGGCTTCCTACTCTGGTCTTGATCGTTGAAGTATTGTCACTACCAATCACCTTGGCACTGTGCAGACCATAGCTTTGCAGCAAAATCGGTGCGATATGCTCATAGATATAATTCGCTGTATCCGCAAATGCAGTAAATATGATGACTTTACGGTTACTGGCATTAATTGGGTTCTGAATTTTCTCAACAACATGCGCTTTAAGATGCTGTAGTTTGGCATCCTTTTCAGCGTTAATTGGCTGAATCATTCGCAGTAAACCGAGAATAATGTGGTAGTCACCGTCTAGATCCGTTTTCCAGCTCAATAGATCCATATCGGCCAAATGAATTTTGAGCTTATTACCGATGAGATCTTCAGTATTGAGTAACTCGCCATTTTCATCTTCATCGTAGCCAAAGTCTGGTGAAATACTAACTTCATCATCCGCTTGACGTGCTTCAAAGTCGGCAATTTTAGCAAGTACATTCTCAATATTTTTCTTTAACACATTCAGCGTCAGCCTAAAAGCGTGAACAGAACTTTCTAAGCGTTTCAGTAAGTTAACGGTCATCAACGCCTGTAAGCTTTTTTCACGGTCTACCTGTCTTAACTTACCTTTGCCTTCTACACGAGTATCAAAAATCTCTTCATATTTTCTTAAGGCACTTGGAAAGATATAACTGACTGGTGCATAAACTGACATCTTGATTAAAGAAAGATCTGCATAAATTTGATTCAGAGAAACACTATCCTGATCGGTTGATAATGCACAACGGAATGAAATTGGCTTGAGTCGTTGAGGGAACTGTCCAATATCTTTGGTGTCATAGAAAGTTTGAATGTGCTTTCTTGAACGAGCAATCGTCACGCTATCTAACAGCTTAAAGAAATCGAAATCTAGAAGGTTAAGAATTGCTTGAGTTGTCCGTTGGGCAGGATCTAGTTTTGCCCAGGCATTAAAGCTGGCCTGTGCTCTACGGAATATGGTTTCGATATCACGTTCAGTATCGAGCTTATTTTCCAATAAAACTGCATTGCCTTCATAAGCAAGGGCGAGCTGATTCTTGAGGTCAGTAAAGTGATTATTTACTGGTGTAGCAGACAACATCAGTACTTTGGTTTTCACGCCTTGACGAATCACTTGATTCATTAAGCGGTCATAACGTGTTTCACGATCCTTGAACGTGCCACGGTTGCGGAAGTTATGCGATTCATCAATCACAACCAAATCGTAGTTGCCCCAATTGATTTTCGCTAAATCTATACCTAGGGTTTCACCACCTTTACGAGAGAGGTCCGTGTGATACAGCACATCGTAGCTAAAACGGTCTTTAGCAAAAATGTTCGTGACTAGGTTGGCGTTATAATTCGTCCAGTTTGCTCCCAATTTCTTAGGACATAAAACCAGAACGCTCTTATTGCGTAATTCATAGTATTTGATTACGGCCAATGCAGTGAAGGTCTTACCTAACCCCACACTATCCGCCAAGATACAGCCATTATAGGTTTCTAGTTTATTGATGATGCCTACTGCTGCATCTTTTTGGAAATTGAACAGCTTATTCCATACTAAGGTATCTTGATAACCTGTGAGATCATTCGGCATGACATCTGCATTGATATCTTCCAAGAAGTCTTTGAAGATATTGTAAAGCATTAAGAAATAAATACGTTCAGGTGGATTTTCCTGATAGACAGACTCAATGTGTCGAATAATTTCACTGGTGACATCTTCAACTTTTGAGGTGTCATTCCAAATTTGATTGAATAGCTGAATATAGGTTTGCACCATTGGTTGCTCATCAAAGCAGTTCACCATATTGGAAATCGCATTGCCTCTTTCAAAACCTAATCCCATAGGGGTAAACCCTTGAATAGGCATATAGGTTAAAGATTGCTCTGGTTTTTGAATACTTATGAATTCCTGCATAGGTGCATTGCTATTATTTGACTTGAATATGGCTTTTCGTCGTATCCAATCTGCACATTCTTTAGCAATTGCTTTTTGTGATAACTGATTTTTTAAGTGAATTTCAAATTCTGTTCCATACAGGCTGCTTTCACGGTCTTGTTTAGGAATAACAAACTCACGTTTTTCCTTTTTTAGCTTATCTGTGACGTTATCAGCGACAAAGGTTGGAGATGTAAAAACAAATTGCAGCTCTTCGATCTTTTCTAATTCTTTTTTTAAAGCAGCATAGGCATAGATTGAAAAGTATGAAGCGGCAATCTTTAATCTGGATTTGCTACTGAGATTTTCCCCTATATCTGAACCTAAAGTATTGTTGAGGTTATCAATGAGTTTCATAAGAGATTAGGGGTGAAATATAAAAAGATGAGAAATTATAACAGTATAACAACCCTATACATGCCTCAAATCCAAAGTAAAGTTAGCCCATTTAAAAAGTGTATAGGTGTGATGCCTTGTATAGTGGCGTTAGCCAGCCGTTCCTTTTGCCTGGTACACATGCTTAACCTGGGCCATAGGTTCTCTTCAGATCCTCAGTGATCTTCATTTGAATGAAACCTAAGTTATTACGCCAAAGATTAAAACTATACGCGTACAGCCTTCAGATCCGCAGTAAAGCATTCAATCTAAAAAAGTGTATAGGTGTGATGCCTTGTATAGTGGCGTTAGCCAGCCGTTCCTGTCTTTTTACATTAATGTCT
>NZ_JAALGV010000155.1:0-739 GCF_011174875.1 Acinetobacter sp. GFQ9D191M | reverse complement strand
CGTTTATTCTTCCTATACGTGCCGCGTTCCAGGCGGCGACTATGAGGGCTATGTCGATGCCCATGTGCGCCGGCTGGAGGCGCTACGCCGGGCCGGTATCGTCGAGCGGATCGACGCCGACCAATGGCGCATCCCCGATGATCTGGTCAGCCGTGCCGCCGCCCATGACGCCGGCCGAGACAGTCAGGCCAGCGTTCGCGTCCTTTCCCCGGTCGATCTGAACAAACAGATCGGATCGGACGGCGCGACCTGGCTGGACCGGCGGCTGATCCACGGCGAGACGGCCGACCTTGCGCCAACCGGCTTCGGGCAACAAGTCCGCGAAGCCATGGACCAGCGCCGCGAGCACCATATCGAACAGGGCGACGCCACCCGCAGCCGGGACAGCCGCGTCTTCTACCGGCGCAACCTTCTCGCCATCCTGCGGGAGCGCGAGGTAGCCGGCGTCGGATCGGATATGGCTTTGAGTAAGGGCCTGCCGTTCCGCGCCGCCACGGACGGCGAGAGCGTCAGCGGCAAGTTTACCGGAACCGTGCATCTATCGAGCGGCAAGTTCGCCGTGGTCGAGAAATCCCATGAGTTCACCCTTGTCCCGTGGCGGCCGATCATCGACCGCCAACTCGGCCGCGAGGTTATGGGCATCGTGCAGGGCGGGTCGGTGTCGTGGCAGTTAGGGCGGCAGAGGGGGCTGGAACGCTGAGTGCGCCCATGCCGTTGACAAAGCAAAAGATAATCGGAT
>NZ_JAALGV010000154.1:0-923 GCF_011174875.1 Acinetobacter sp. GFQ9D191M | reverse complement strand
ATTATCGTCAAATTTCTCAGTGTCATCACCAGAACGATGGTGATGACTACGGCGATCTGACCCCAAAGGATTCGGCCTCCGCGCAATGCAGGCTCCAGTCGGCAAAAGAGACGGAGCCGATCAGAGAGTAGGCAAAATCGGGACGGGCAACAGGAAAGAGGATGCCGGAGGGCTGCCGGATACTATCGGCGGCAAATAGGATGGATCGCCTGTGCCGTTATCGTGCCGGTCGAGTGCCATCCAGGAAACGATTGGGCGAATCGCCGTCACGCTTCATTTTGCCTGCGAGGTTGAGTAGATTTTTCAGTGCGGAGTTGCGATTGAACGGCGACCAGACGGCTGTAAAGGCAACCGGCTCCGGTTCATCGAGGAAGGGCAGGAAGACGATGCCGGTCGTCGGCAACAATGACGTTGCCTCGCCGACGATAGTGATGCCGAAGCCTTGTCCGACCATAGATAGCAGCGTGTCGCGCCCCACATCAAAGCGCCGGATCGACGGTGCGGGCCAACGCCCGGCAAGGCGCAGCACGATATGGTCATGGACCTGCGGGCCGGTGCCACCATAGCGAACAATGAAAGTCTCGCCGACCAGATCGGACCAAGTGATTGCGGACTGCCCGGCGAGGCGATGCCCATCCGATAGCACGGCCACCAGCGGTTCGGTCCAGATCGGTCGGGTATGGCAGTCGGGCATCTCGGGCTTGCCCGCGACGAACACCACGTCGAGCTGGTCAGCACGAAGCTGCATCACCGCATCGCGGGCTGTGCCTTCGGTGATCTCAACCTCAATGCCCGTATGTTCTTCCCGATAATGACGGATCAGCTCCGTGAGAAAGCTGCGTGGGATTAAGGCATGGATGCCGATGCGAAGCCGGCCGTATTCTCCTTGAGCTGTCATGCCTGCGGTCTTCACTGCGTGATCG
>NZ_JAALGV010000153.1:1964-2677 GCF_011174875.1 Acinetobacter sp. GFQ9D191M | reverse complement strand
GATTGTGCTAGAGACTGATGCTGCATCGCCAACTGTCTGGTGAATTCCAGCAGTTGTTCATGGGTCAGTTGGCTTAAGTCAGGCAGCGTATTCATGACCGCAGTATGCCTGAGGTCATGAAGAGAATGAAATAGAACGTTTGGAGGATGGCAGAATGGTCGAGCTTGGTTTAGAGCATATTCACCACTTGCTGCAATCCAATTCTCTGCCAGGGCAAACCTTGGATTAATGCCTGTAACTGTTCCGGGCTGAGGGCCACGGTTTCACCTTGGTGAACTTGAGCCCAGTGAAATTTACCCTGTTCCAAACGCCGGGCACACAGCCAGATGCCCAGTCCATCATGTACCAACACTTTCATACGATGACCACGTTTATTACAGAACAGGTAGGCGCAATGCGGTTTGATTGAGCCAAAGGCTTTCATAATCTGCGCCATGACCGTATCCATCCCTGCTCGCATATCCAGAGGTTGGGTGGAGAGCCAGATTTCATCAATGCGAATCATGTTGCAAGTACCTTGAGTAATTCTGCTAAAGCAGATATTTTCGATACTTGCCATTTCAAGCCAATTTCTGCTTTTGAGTGGGGTAAAGTAATTTGAACCGTTAACATGTCAGTAGGAGTAGGATCTAATGGTGCAGAGCAAGATAAGGCAATAAATGCAGGTTTATTCGGTAGTGGTGAGCGATCACTCCCTGGCTTAGCATCAATTA
>NZ_JAALGV010000153.1:0-1769 GCF_011174875.1 Acinetobacter sp. GFQ9D191M | reverse complement strand
GTGTTCAGCGGACGCTTACATTCAAAAAATAAAAAAGCACCTAAGAGTATTGCTCCTAGATGCTTGATGTATTTGGTGGGCCCAGACGGACGATAACAAAATTTTATCCTATTGAATTTAATATAAAAATTATCATAAAAATATGTAAGGATACAAATCAGGATACACGATTTATTTGTTTATTTTTTAACCAAAATTAAAGTTTAGTAACATATAATTTAAGGTGGTTTTAGTAGACTTTTTAAGAATACAACATCACCATGTACATAAGAATACTTTATGATGAGATCATCATATAATTCATTTTACCAAGATCAGATAAAACTCATAGTAATATAGGAGAGATTATCCTTACCTGAAGGTAATAGTCCTTTCTAATATCTTTAAATTGCCAATACAGTAGCTACGATAGCTAAATGCATCACCCTAATTTAAATTTCGAGGTGATCTAACCACTTTACCATTATATGCAATTTCTCAAAGATCTCTCTAACAATTGTTTATTCTAAATGTTCATCAACCTCGACCTTTTTATCAGGAAATTTCCATTTATAACTTACATACTTAAACGTAGCTTTACCTCTTTGCATAGCTGAAACTTTGCATCAAGATTTGGCATGTATATTCCCTATTCAAATCCCTGTATAAAAAGTCTGAATGAACTGCTTAGTCTTATCCCACAACTGATTAAATACAGTCTCTCTTTCAAAGAGCTTGACTTTAAAATTCGGTAAATCCTTTAGCTCTTCTTTCCTTGGTAAACGCTTTGTAAATTCGTAGTTTTCCAGAACAGTTCTCATTGCTTCAGGCTTCAAGTTTTCCTCTTGGCAGAGGTACTGATAGGCTTGTTCTTTCTCCGCATCCCAGAAAGCAGCAAAAGTGCTCTGGACACTTTGTCCATTGATCATCTTCGGCATGTTTTCTTCAATGAACTTCTGAATCAGTTCCTGCTTGTCATGCAAGGTAACTTCATTACCAATTAGATCATGTATCTGTGCTTCGTATTTCTTGCGTTTGGCCTCATCCCCGCTATCCAGAGCCATTTGCAGCAAATTGATAATATAGCCCACATTGATCCGGTCACTATGTAGCAGATCCAATTGGAAATCGACATCATCCAGTACAGAGACTTTTTCTTTTTTCGTAGTCTTGCGTACATCACGACATAAGTCAGCATACTTGGAAGCAAAATTGGCAAAGTGCTGTTTATCTAAAGCGGTCTGGTTCTGATCGTATTCGATAAAGGTTTGCAGCTGAGCGTTATAACGCATCACTTCACGGAAGGCCTTAATAAACTCCAACTGCTGATCTTCTGTCATGAGATCATCCACGCTTTGATAATCAGGCGTGATCTTGAGCAACTTCTGAACAGCAGCATCATAATCCTGCTTAATTTCCTCAAAGCTTGGAACCAGTACCACCTTTTGCGCATCTTTATTGGAAAATAGCGCCAGTGCTTCATCTGTCGCACGTTTCAGGTTACGGAAGCAGATAATGTTTCCAAATGGCTTCTTATCGTTATAGACACGGTTGGTACGTGAGAATGCCTGAATCAAGCCATGATATTTTAGGTTTTTATCGACATACAAGGTATTTAACGGCTTAGAGTCAAAGCCCGTGAGGAACATATTGACCACGATTAGAATATCAATCTGTCTGTTTTTTACGCGCTGTGCAATGTCGCGGTAGTACGCATAAAATTGATCACCAGAATTGTAGTTGGTTTTAAACTGTCGATTGTAATTGGTAATGTAGCGATCCAGCTTATC
>NZ_JAALGV010000152.1:0-1482 GCF_011174875.1 Acinetobacter sp. GFQ9D191M | reverse complement strand
TGTTATTCCTAAGTAGAAATGTCCTACCTAATAACCAAATAGAAATGTCCTATACAGACACTTCCAAGTCAAGCACAGGATTCAGATTTCGTTCTTTGATTACTGTTTTCTGTGCACGTCTGCTCGGCATCTTTTGAGAACGATTGCGTTTGTTTTGCTGTTCTAATTCTTCGTGCTGTTGTTGAATATGATTGAGAACAGCACCTAAACGTTTATTCTCAACAACCTCTCGCTGGTTGAGCTGACTTAATTTATCGAAGATGCTGTAATTGATTTTTCTTCCTTGATGTTCAATGGCTACCGTGCCATCCGGGTATTCCAGAAACTCAAGATACTTGCCGATCAACCTTTTATTTTCTTCGGTATTTTCCAGTAAATATACGCATTTATCATAAGTAATCGTCAGGCTGTTCGTGACTCTGCGGGGTTCACGCCAGGTAAAAACATCATCTAATTCTTCGGCTGTTTCAGTGACAGTCCGGTGTAGATCCTTGGGATTAAAGGCCATATTGGCAAATTTACGATTAAATTGCTCGATAAAGCAGGGCAGCCAGGCATTCGCTTGCTCAATCGAATAGATGCCTTCCAGGCGCATTTCTTTAATCAGACGGTCCTGAAGCGTTCTATTCGCCCGTTCTACACGGCCTTTGGCTTGTGGTGAATTGGCGAAGATGATATCGATATTGAGGGTACTGAGTACGCGTCCAAACTGGGTAATCTTGGTGTCTTTCTTGCTGCTTTGATTCACCCTGAAGACTGAATGTTTATCACTGTAAAACGCCAACGGCTTACCATGCTGCTCAACATACAAACGTGTTGAAATCATATAGTCAAATGCTGATTCCGACTCACAGAAACGTAAATGCTGTAATTTTCCTGTGGCATCATCGATAAATACCAGCAGACAGCACTTAGCAGCGCGTCCTTCAAACCAGTCATGGTGTGAGCCATCGATTTGAATCAGTTCACCATAACAATCTCGGTTATAACGAGGCTGATACGGGCGTTTCAGGCGCTTGGCGCGAGGAATCCACAGATCGGCTGCAATCATCCAGGAACGCAGTGTTTCCACTGAAATATCGAATCCATGAACAGTGGTGAGCTTTTCATGCGCTAAAGTGGGTCCGAAACCATGCAGTTGATCCGAAACAATATTGAGGCACTTGAGTCTGAGCTCTTCAGGAAGCCTGGAATTGCTGATTTGGCCACGTGCAGCATGTGCTAATGCAGCTGGGCCTTGAGCTTTGTATTTTTGCAATAAACGTCTGATCTGACGTTCTGAAATATGAAGTAGCTGAGCAGCTTGGGACTGGGTTATGCGTTGATCACAGATTTCTTGCAAGACCGACAATCGTTTAAGTTCTTTATCCGACATAGACACCAACATATCAAACCGTCCGCTAAGAAAATTGCAAAAGTGCATATTCTAAAAGCGGACATTTTTACTTTGGAGAAACCGGACATTTCTACTTGGGGCTTACA
>NZ_JAALGV010000151.1:0-2615 GCF_011174875.1 Acinetobacter sp. GFQ9D191M | reverse complement strand
GGATGAGGGAACCTAATGAGTTAGCAACTGAGCTGTGGAACCTCATTAGGTAAAATTAAGTGTAAATCTGCTAGTCTAGAGCCTAATATTTTTTTTAATTAGCTTTTGCTATAGCATCTTTTATTTTAATGACACACAACTTCTTCGTATAAGAAGAACCTACATCAATATAGTGGCAATTATCAATTTGGGTATGTTCTTTTACAATCGTATGACCCAGATAGATCTCATCGATATTTTTAACGGTTCCATAGCGATAAGAATGATTGCGAATTCTCCCTCTACCCCAAAGAGCATTGGTATATGCTGAAGTTAAGCCTGGAATTCTATTTTCACCTTTTGCAATTTTCTTTTTAAATACATTCCAGTCATTAAGCGCAATATCTGCGTGTAAAATGCCAATCTTTTTATGTTTTAGGTTTAGTTCAATGGCCAAAGGAAGTGCAGAAAAAATTTCACTGAGTTCATCCTGTTTTTCGGTTGATAAAAGATAGAACCACTCACCACCATTCTGTGCATGCATATCTTGAATCCATGCATCATCACGGCCCTTAATACACATTTCCTCATGATTGCCGCGAACACAATAAAACCAGGGCTGACTTAGCAATGAAACGCATTCCAGGTTTTCATTACCACGATCGACCAGATCTCCGGTACAAATCAGTAGATCTTTCTCAAAATTAAAATGAACTTTCTCTAATTCTTGCATGAGCAAGCTATAACAACCATGCAGATCCCCAACCACATATATGGCAGAGAAATCAGATCCATCAATTACCTTAGTTAAAGTGTTCATAAGTATCTTCTATAACATGGAACCCTGTCTGCCAAACCTGAAGCAAAAGATGATTCTTAAATCATATCTTTTAATTTTAATGCTGTTTAAAACCTTAAAGATGATTTTTTAACATTATTTATCTACTACAATTAAATTATTTTTAGTCATAAAGCCCTTTGTAAAATATAGGAAAGTTCACATAATGTTAACTTTTGTATAAATATATTATTTTTTGTAAGTTTAAGCTTACATCGATTGGAGTAAATACTCTATATCCTGTTTCCTCAATTTTTGACATTATGTTTCACATAAAGAGTCAGCAAGGAAAGCTGATAATAATCGCATTACAATGATAATAAAGTCGAAAGACAGCGAACTTACTGGGATGGTAAGTGATAAAAGTAGAGACTACAGCCGCTAAGCCTTATAGTTTTGGGAGAGACTATAAGGCTTTTATTTTATTAGCATCTACTTATTTATTGATTCGGTGATACTCGCCAAATCACGTTCCCTACATCATCAGCAACTAATATTGCGCCTTGAGCATCTGTAGCTACACCCACAGGCCGACCAAATGCATCTCCATTTTTGCTTAAAAATCCGGTCAGAACCTCTTGAGGCTGACCAGAAGGCTGACCATTTTGAAATGGCACAAAAATAACTTTATAACCACTATGAGGTTTCCTATTCCAGGAACCATGCTGACCAATGAGTGCACCATCACGATATTGGGATATTAAATTAGCCTTATAAAATGTCAGACCCAGTGATGCAGTATGATTTCCCAAGGCATAATCTGGCTTAATTGCTTTCGCGACCAGTTCAGGCTTTTGCGGTTTTACCCGGGTATCCACATGCTGGCCATAATAACTATAAGGCCAGCCATAAAAAGCGCCATCTTTTACTGAGGTCATATAATCAGGAACCAGATCATTGCCCAGCTCATCACGCTCATTCACTACAGTCCATAAGGCTCCACTCTGAGGCTGCCAGTCCATGCCATTGGGATTACGCAGGCCTGTAGCAAACGGCCGGGCTTGACCTGTAGAAAGGTCCAATTCCATGATCAGGGCGCGTCCTTCTTCCTGAGCTATGCCATTTTCAGCCACATTACTATTAGAGCCTACCGTAATGTAGAGCTTCTTGCCTGCAGGATTGGCAATAACATTTTTCGTCCAGTGATGATTTAAAGGGCCTGCAGGCAAGTCTAATACATTAGTTCCTTTTTCTTTGATCTGGGTCATACCTGGCTGATAAGAGAATCGCACTAAAGCATCTGTATTTGCGACATAAAGCATATTACCCACTAAGGTCATTCCAAACGGCGAGTTTAAATTTTGCAGAAATACTGTTTTCTGATCAGCAATGCCGTCTTGATCGCTGTCACGCAACAGGCTAATACGGTTGGCGCTTGGATAGGATGATCCTGCTCTTCTCATCACCATTTTCATGATTTTGCCTTTAATGCCTTTATTATCTTCAGGCTTAGGTGGAGCATCAGTTTCAGCTACCAGTACATCTCCATTCGGCAATACATATAACCAGCGCGGGTGTTGAAGGCCTTGTGCGAATGCTTGCACTTTTAAACCTGGTGCTGGCGTCGGCATGACACCTTCAGGCCAACCTTTTGCAGGGGCAATGTTGACGACCGGAAACAGTCTTGATTTTGGTTCAGGTAAAGACGGCTGAGCGCCATAACTATCTGTTACAGGTGTTTTGGATGAAACTGTACAGCCGGTAAATGCCAATATGATTACGGTACTTAAGGCTGATAGGAGAAATTGAGCCGCCATGGTATTTCCTTGCTTTTTGTTTGGCTCTAGACTAGCAGATT
>NZ_JAALGV010000150.1:0-569 GCF_011174875.1 Acinetobacter sp. GFQ9D191M | reverse complement strand
ATATATCTCACTCATTGAAAAAATATACCTAAAATGTTAGAATCAGCACCATATTACCAGATACACACTCATTAATGAAAATCAATAAAGCGTATAAATTTAGGCTTGAGCCTAATGTCGAGCAAGAGGTTATTTTAAATAATCTCGTTGGCTCTGCACGCTTTGTTTGGAATCAAATATTAGCAATTTCATTTGAAATGTTTGCTCAAAATAAACACATTAATGCGGTGAATCTAGTAAAAAAGATAACAGCACTGAAAAAGAATCCTCAGTTTAGCTTTTTAGATGGAAATTCAAATGCTGTGTCACTTCAACAAAAAGTTCGTGATCTTGCATCAGCATGGGGGAAGTTTTTCAACCCTAAAGAACATGCTCGACTAAAAGAAAAAAAGCGCAAACCTAAGAAACCTAAATTTTTTAAATTGGCTGATGGTACTGAGGTTCAGTTGCGCCCACTTATGCCTAGATTTAAGAAAAAATCAGACGGTTATGATTCCATTCGCCTTGTACAATTCGATAAATACTGTTGGGTTAAAGGAAATAAACTCAAACTCCCTAATGGCGTAGGT
>NZ_JAALGV010000015.1:0-65842 GCF_011174875.1 Acinetobacter sp. GFQ9D191M | reverse complement strand
GTGTTCAGCGGACGCTTACATATATTTTAAACCCAGACACTCTAATACTTTGCAGACCAACAATCCAATATCATGTGTCTGTACAAGAATGGTCATATCCGAATGACTTAACTCTAACTGAATGACTTCATTCTTAAAACTCTTAAATTCATCTAGAAACGCAGTTTCTGTGATTTCAGGTAAATTGCGCCATACTAATGTAGCCTCTTCGATGACACCAAAATCTAAAGCACCTTGTAGCTCATTTTTAGACTCTGACTTAATCACTTTTTCTATTGGTAAGAAGAGCTCTGCATATCGGTTGGCTAAGGGAATCAAATTATCAGGTAAACGATACGTCTGTTTTAGTTCTGCCCAGGCTCCACGAAAACCAGCATTTTTCATGACATCATCTGTCCACAAATCAGCAGATGCATAGATATCCTGTGTTGTATCAGCACATAACAACATTTCACCGCCATCGGCTAATAATTTCTTAAGAATATCCCACCACTGAGGATTAAAGTCTTGCCCTTCATCCACCAAGATTGCATCATATTTTTCTGGTTCACTTATATCTAAAGCATTTTGTACTATACTGCACAATGCAGCTGACGATGGGAAATCAGAGACTTTAGCATTTGGATCTTTTTTTAATGCTTCTTCCGCAGTTTTTTTTGCATTTATGAAAACCTCAGCATACTCACGCTCTAATCCAGCGTCATAACACAATCGTCGACATAAATAATGAAAATTAATCCAAGTCGCCGCTTTACGTATATGTGGATATTCACGTACTGCTAAATCCTGAAGGTAATTTAGTAGTGTGATATTAAAAGTGACAATCAAAACCGACTTTTGCTCTTTCAGAAGTGTTGCAGCTCGCCCTGCAACAACCACAGACTTACCTGATCCCGCTGGACCTTTCAAACGCCTAAAGCCTGAATCAGTTCTTTCTTTAATAAATTTAAGTTGTTGGGGATTATAATTTAATGGTTCTCGTTGCTCTTTACTTGATTCTGGTTCTCGAAGCCATACTCTCAATTGCTCAGCAATGATGTTATTCATATACTTAGATGATATTCGGGCAATACCCGTTGGAAAATTTTCAATTAATCCTTTTTGAAAATTATCTCTTCCAAAAACAACGTAACTATTATGTTTATCATCTTCAGTCGGTTTAAATATCTTACGATTCCGACTTTGGAATATTGGATAGAATAATTGTTCAATCTCCTTTTCAGATGCCGATGGCAAAACAAGTCCGCAAGACACCACCACTCCGTATTCACGGCGACTTAGAATAGGACAATAAAGGTCTAAAATTTCTTTTCGATATAGTAATAATTGATCAACAGGGTTTTTCTTAACATACGAAATTTTTTCGCCTTGGGAGTTTACTGCATAAAGGTGTTTTTTCCCGTTACTAAACTCTTCAATGCCATATTGCATGGCTTTGAAATCCCAATTTTTAACTTCAAAAACACCAATGCCAATCTTAGGATGCAAAATGACGATATCAGGACATAAACCATTCAAATGAGGTTGAATATAAATCTCCCAACCTTGCGGTAAATACTGATCTAAGTATTCAATAAATTGAATTTCACCAGCCTCTAAAGGCTGGCGTAATTTATCCCATTGATCTTTAGATGGAGAAATTAAACGGTTATTCATCATTTAAAGCATTTTTCTTATCAGGATGAACGAACCACCATAGAGATGTTGATACAAGTGCTATGGGAACTAATACATACTGGATTTTAACCCCTACATAATCCAGCATAAGGAAGCATAAAATTAATAATATCCAAGAAATTCCAGCAATTGTGCCAAAAAAATTGGCTAAAGTGGAGCGAATTTTGAATAGCATACTACCTCTATCACTACTAAGAATTGATCCAATATTAATAACTGATGTTACGCAGTAAGTGTATTTTTTGGTACTTTCACCACAATATGTTGTGGTTGAATTTTTGAAAATTTACAACATATATGCTGGGTGCGTAAAAGCAGTTAATAATTAGATTTTAATATACTCTGCCTTAAACCCACTCTAAGATAACACTAAAGATTCACATAAATGATTATATTTTATACATAATTTTCCAGAAAATCGTAAATAAATGATCTGTTTTACTCTTCCTGTGTAATCTCTTTTCCAAAGCCTCAATCAAAGTATCTCGCTTTTCAGTAATCTCATCTTCAACATCAAAAAATTGTTGTCGCATACGGCGTTTTTCTTTTTCAGCCTTTTTGATTTACTCTTAGATATTTCACTCTTGTTCAATATCATTGGCTTGGCGTGATTCTCGTTTCAATGCATTAATCTTAAGTTTAATATCATCCAACATTTTTTCAGTCGCCAACATACGATCTTTAGCCGATTGTTCTCACTTATTCCTTTCCTTGCGATAGGCTTAGACTCCGCCAGATTCCAGCCAGAACTATTTAATCAATCGTGAAAGCTGTTGCCGTTTCCTCGCAGTTTTACTGGTGGGTTGCTTTAACTATGCCATTAGGTTTGATTAAATTGCCAGGATTTGGATTTTATTGTCAGTTATTTACACTTAAATACCAATAAGTGGTTCTAGCAGACAACTCATAGCAAAACCTATCCATTGAGTGGAATAGACAGGTATTTGATGTTATTTCTCTTACATTCTTTGTTATTTGGGTGTCATAGGGTGTTCTTACAGATCCAAGCGGGTGTTTTTTTACTGCCAATAGGGTGGAAATGCATAACCATTTTGTGGTAATTCACTGCCAAAATTGCACAGTGGAAATAGAGAATTTTTTTTTTAAATAATTAACTTTTTGAGCCTGATTTTTATAGTGTAACGAAATGCCAAATATAGTGTAATGCACCTATTTTATAGTGTAACAACCTCAAAAAAATGGGGTTTTTATAGTGTAACGCACCCCAAAAAATGGGGTTTTTATAGTGTAACGTACAGTCAAATTATAGTGTAACGCACCTTTTTTTATAGTGTAACGCACCTCTTTTTATAGTGTAACGGTAGGGATGCATAAAAAATAATCAAGCCTAAGGTCTTTTCTGGGTGACTTTAGGTTGAAGGTGGTTAGGATTGTACATTTTTGATCAAATTTTAAGCGCATGATTGTTTGTTAATTTGTAAAAGCAGGGTGCGTTCATATCAAAATCGATCATTTTTAGGAGGGAATTTATGCGACAAAATGACGCATTGGTTAGAGAATTAATTCTGTCTTTGAAACTTAAAAGGAAAGTTTTGAGGACCACGGCTTTATGATTTGATACAAGGCAGCTAAGCCCCACCAAACTTCAATTAAGATGGCTAGACTAATTTTTAAATATTCGGGTAATTTTTTAATCCTGAATTAGACTTATGTACAAAAGATTTTTCTTAATAAAAATAATGTGAACTGATATGCTTGTTTGAAGGGGAGCTTTGTATAAAAGCATAATAAAGTACAGATAGTTGTAAATAATATGATGAATTTGGCTGAGTCTCAGTTTGATTTCTTAAAGGATGTAGATCCTTTGATGCATGCTTTATTGGTCAGTGCAGAAGCGGCATATTACACAGCACCAGCACATACACTTGTACAGACCCGAAAATTTGCTGAGATTCTGGTTAATAAAGTAGCCCAAGCCAATCAACTTGAAATACCTGAACAAGCCGATTTTCACTCACGTATACGTTTACTAGAAAACAAACTTCAGCTCAAAACTGATTTTATTGCGGTATTGCATACCTTACGTATGAATGGCAATAAAGGCGCACATGATGCTGAAACCAATCATAGTGATGCGTTGACCTCACTAAGATTGTCATATCGCATGGCGCAGTGGCTTTATATTCTGACTACCCAAAAAACCAAAGTGTTCCCAGAGTTTCAAGCACCAATTGACCCAACGCTTGAAGCAAGGCGTATGCGCTTTGAACTCATGGAGCTACAACAGAAATTACGTACAGCACAAGATAAACAAGCCGTTAATACAGAAATTCAACACAAGCTCGCAATGCTTGAAGCTGAAAACCAACAGTTAAAGCAACAGCAACAGATAGAAGAACAGGCATTGCAGGCTCAACTGGCTGCTTATGAAGCCAAGGTTAAAGTATTTGAAGAACAAGCATCTACAATGACTTTAACAACGCCTATTGAAGATGAGCAATTCAGCACAGCTAATGCTTCATTTAAATTGTCTGAAGCTGAGACACGTGAGCTCATTGATTTACAACTGATAAGGGCAGGTTGGCAAGCAGATACACAACTTCTCAAATATAGCCACGGCGTGCGTCCACAAAAAGGTTTAAACCTTGCAATTGCAGAATATCCAACATTGCTTGATGGTGAAGAGGGCTTTGCAGATTACATACTGTTTGAGGGCTTAAAACCTGTTGCTGTAGTTGAATCAAAAAAGCTCGATAAAACTGTGAGCCAATATATTCTTCAGGCAGAGCGATACTCACAGGGTTTTAGATTTGCTGATGACTTAGAAAAGCCCTATGCCAATACGCCGTGGGTATCGGAAGATAAGCATTACCATATTCCTTTTGTCTATGCCTGCAATGGTCAAAAGCAGTCTAAGCGTTTAGCTGATGAGGGCGGAATCTGGTTCCGTGATGTACGACATCCATCCAATATTTCTAAGGTATTACAAGGTTTCCATTCCCCAGAAGGGTTGAAGTGGAAACTTGAGCAAGATATTGAACGTGCAGATGAATATTTAGAACAGACCGAGATCCTGCCATTCAATGATCGTCAGTATCAGCGTGAAGGGATTAAAGCAGTTGAACATGCGATTGCTCGGGATCAGCAACGTATTTTACTCGCAATGGCGACAGGTACAGGTAAAACCCGTTTGGCTACTGGTTTGATGTATCGTCTGATTAAAAGCCAACGCTTTAAGCATATTTTATTTTTGGTAGATCGTTCAACCTTAGGTACACAAGCATTTGATGCTTTTGGCGCAGAAGTGATTGAGCAAGGTCAAACACTTTCTCAAATTTACACAGTTGCGGATTTAGGTGTAGACACAGGAAAACGTGCTGAGGTCCAAGTGGCTACAGTGCAAAGCTTGGTACATCGCTTATTCAATGGTGATGAGCCACTACCGATTGATTACTATGACTGTATTATCATTGATGAAGCACACCGAGGTTATACTTTAGATAAGGAAATGACCGAGGGTGAAGAAGCGATTCGTGATGAAGCACAGTATTTGTCGACCTATAAACGTGTCCTAGATTATTTTGATGCAACCTTAATTGGTTTAACAGCAACGCCAGCACTACATACAACAGAGATTTTTGGTAAGCCTGTATTCACATACAGTTTTACTCGTGCTGTAGAGGAAGGCTATTTAGTCAACTATGACAAACCGATTCGCTACATCACCAAACTGAGCCAAGCAGGCATTGAAATTCCTGAGGGGACAACGGTGCAGGTGGTGACCAATGCAACAGGTCAGCAGTCCACGGCGCTACTACAAGATGATATGGAATTTGATGTTGCCGACTTTAACCGTAGTGTGATTAACGAAAACTTCAATAAAGTGATTTGCCAAGCCTTAGTAGAAGACTTAAACCCACTCAGTGATGAAAAAACCATGATTTTCTGTGTGACGGATCGTCATGCGGATCAGGTGGTAGCATTGTTAAATGAGCTGTTCAAAGAGAAATATGGCAAAGACTGGAATAATGATGCTGTGGTGAAAATCACAGGCAATGCAGATCAGCCAAGTAAATTGGTTGAACGTTTTAAGAAGAATAAGTTCCCGAATATTGCTGTCACTGTAGATTTGCTTACTACAGGTATTGATGTACCGAAGATCTGCAATTTGGTGTTTATGCGTAAAGTTCGTTCACGTGTGCTGTTTGAACAGATGCTCGGTCGTGCAACTCGGTTATGTCCTGATATTGGTAAAACAGAATTCCGTATATACGACGCCGTAGATATTTTTGCGACTTTGCAAGCAGTGAATACCATGCAGCCGATTGTCGTGCGTCCAAATATCAGCATCGATCAGTTGATTCGTGAGTTAAGTGATCCGGAGTTGATGCAGAAAGCTAAGGCATGTGCTGTAGCCTCTGTGGATGAGGTTCAGCGTACTCAAGCCGATTTGGTCTTAGATGAGTTTATTCAGAAGATTACCCGTATTTTAGGGAAAGCTGAGAAGTTTAAACATCATCCTGATCAAGGCAAATTGCGTGAAGCACTTGGAAAAATCAAAGAAAACTTCGGGGTTGAGTCCTTTAAGCTACCTCAGATGCTGCGTGCTAAAGGTATTGATGATCTTGGTACTTGGCTACAGCAAAACAGTGCGATTTTAGAAGCACGTTTGGCTGAGGTTCGTAGTGCTCTCGGCACCTTGGATTTACCAATTATCTCGGACGAGAAAGACGAACTGATTGAACGCGTCGTAGATACGGCACATCAACAGCCTGAAGATTATCTGGAATATTTTGATAGCTTCATTAAAACAGCCGTGAATGACAATGCTGCGATTAAAGCAGTTGTTACAAGACCATCAGATCTGACTCGCGAGCAGTTGCGAGAACTGGAAAACTTGTTGACCAGTAAAGGCTTTACCCAAAGCAAGCTAACCCAGGCACTAGGTGGCAATGAGTCCAATCAGACTTATGCATCACAGATCATCTCTATGATTCGACGTTCAACATTGGGTGAAGAAATTTCTTCTGTCGAAGAGCGTTATCAGCGGGGTCTAAACAGGATTCTACAGCAGCGTGCATGGACGGAAGATCAGAAGCAATGGTTGGCACGTCTAACTCTGTTTATTGCCAAAGAGGTGGTGGTTGACAAGAATATGATTCACCATCAATTCGCCAAAGATGGTGGTGTAAAACGCCTGAGCAAGTTGCTTGATAGTGACGTTGAAAAACTGGTCGATGATATTCATGACGGGTTGTGGCAGGCCTCTTAACTGCTACAATCCACTCGTAATAAAATTTCTATATTTTTCACATTTTCTGATGAAGTGCAGCACATGACACAAAATGATATTGTCCAAAAACTCTGGAATCTTTGCGACGTATTAAAAGATGACGGGATTAACTATAGCGACTATGTGTCTGAACTGGTGATGCTACTCTTCGTCAAAATGGTCGATGAACTGGATGACGAGTTTTCTACGCTTGCCAAGATTTATCCTGAACAATATAAATGGATGCACTTTAAAGATCATAACGGCATTGAATTACTCAATTTCTATAAGCAGATGTTGCTTGATCTATCGCAAAATCAGAATGAACTGATTTCATCGATCTATGCCAATGCTCAAACTCGTTTACGTGAACCACGCCATTTACAGCAGTTGATCAATGAATTTGACAAGCTAGACTGGTTTAGTATTAAAGCGGATGGTTTAGGCGACCTGTATGAAGGCTTGCTAGAAAAGAATGCCACCGAAACAAAATCAGGAGCAGGTCAGTACTTTACGCCACGTCCATTGATTAACTCTATTGTGCGTTGTATGCAACCAAAGCCAAGTGAAGTGATTCAAGATCCTGCATGCGGTACGGCGGGCTTCTTAATTGCTGCGGATGCGTATATACGACAGCACCATGATTTGTATGCACTGACTGAACAAGAAACTCAGTTCTATACTTTAGATGCTTTTGTTGGTGTTGAACTTGTTCCGAATACGCGCCGTCTGGCTCAAATGAACTGTTTGTTGCATGATATTGGTGGTGAGCAAGGTGCAATCAAGCTGGGTAACTCGCTTGGTCCTGTAGGGCAGGCTTTACCAAAAGCGGATGTGATATTAGCCAATCCACCATTTGGTACATCAAAAGGTGGTGAAGCAAGCATTACCCGTGATGATTTGCCATTTAACACATCAAATAAGCAATTGGCATTTTTACAGCATATTTATAAGAACTTAAAACCAGGTGGTCGTGCCGCCGTGGTATTGCCAGATAACGTGTTGTTTGAAGCTGGGCAAGGGACATCTATTCGTCAGGACCTGATGAACAAATGTAATGTGCATACGATTCTGCGTTTGCCCACAGGGATTTTCTATGCACAAGGCGTGAAAACCAATGTGCTGTTCTTTACCAAAGGGACTCAAGCGAATCCGCTACAGGATGAAAACTGTACCACTGAAACTTGGGTCTATGACCTACGTACCAATATGCCAAGTTTTGGTAAGCGTACACCATTTACTGAAGCGCATTTAAAAGGCTTTGAAACGGTCTACGGCGCTGACCCTAAAGGTTTATCACCACGTACTGAAGGTGAATGGTCACTTACAGAAGAAAGCCAAGAGCAAACGCTTGAGAACAGCCGTTGGCGTAAGTTTAGTCGTGAATGGATTAAAGAACAAAAAGGCGATTCTTTAGATATTTCATGGTTAAAAGACAATGACGCCGTGGATGCTGCAAACTTACCAGAACCGCATGTGTTGGCAAGTGAAGCAATGTCTGAACTAACGCAAGCATTGGTTGAGTTGGATGCGTTAATGAAAGCCTTAGGTCAAACCGATGAAGCGAATACTCAAAAACAGCTATTAGCAGATGCTTTAGGTTTAAACGCTGAGGAACAGGCATGAGTTTAGATAATTTGCCTGAAACGTGGTTAAGTACTAAATTAGTAGACGTATGTGAAATTATTCTAGGTCAATCTCCGGAAGGTACAAGTGTAAATCAAGATAAGCAAGGCATTGTATTTTATCAAGGTAAAACTGAATTTGGTAAATTACATCCTACACCTAGAAATTACTGTACAGCACCTAAAAAAATTGCTGAAAAAAACGATATTTTACTGTCTGTAAGAGCACCTGTCGGACCTACAAATGTTGCTAATGAAACTACTGCTATTGGACGTGGATTAGCAGCTATTAGATCGCCATTAAATATTAGTTTTTCATACGTGCTTTATTATTTTAAATATCTTGAGCCGTGGTTAAGTCAACAAGGGACAGGAACAACATTTAAAGCAATTTCTGGTGAATTTATTAGAAATTTGGATTTTATTGTACCTACTGAAGTCGAACAACAAGAAATCGTTCGTCAGCTTGATGTGATGCTTGCCCAAGTCGAGCAAATTAAAGCCCGTTTAGATGCCATTCCTGCCATTCTTAAAAAATTCCGTCAGTCGGTTTTGGCAGATGCGGTGAGTGGGAAGTTGACGGAGGAGTGGCGTAAGTCTAATCCGCATACGATTTCTATCGAGACTATAGAATCTTGTAGACTAAATAAATGGTGGTTAGAGAAACAAAAAGATTTACTTTCAAAGGGAAAAAAAGTAACAGAAAAGGATAAGGCTAAATATAAGCCCGCTTATTTACCTGAATCTAATTTTTATGGAGCTATCCCACCAGAGTGGTCATTATGTACTATCGATCATTTGTTTGATGTGACGAAGCTTGCTGGTTTTGAGTTTACAAAATTTGTTAAATATCATGATGATTATGATATTCCAGTAATTAAGGCAGAGAATGTAGGTAAAAATGGTTTTAAAGAAACCCAATTTTCTAAGGTAGAAAAAACAGTTGTTGATGCCTTACCTCGTTCGTCAATATTTGGTAATGAGCTATTAATTGTATTTGTGGGTGCTGGTACAGGCCAAGTAGGAAGAGTGCCAAATAATAGAAGGTATTTTTTGGGACCAAATGTAGCTTTAGTTAAACCAAATCTTTGTGATTTAATAAATTCTGAATTTTTTGAGTATTTATTAAGATCATTGAGTGGGCAGGATAGTTTGCTAAGTTTTGCAAAAGGTGCTGCACAGCCATCTCTATCTATGGATCAAATTAGACATGCTACGATTGTAGTGCCTCCGATTGAAGAACAAGAAGTGATTTTGGCTAGTATTAAGATTTTATTTAATAAGGCTAGTCAAATTGAATCATTAGTAAATATAGCCCAAAAACGAGTGAATTTACTGACTCAATCTATTTTAGCCAAAGCCTTTAGCGGTGAACTCACTGCCGAATGGCGAGAGCAGCATCAAGAGCTGATTACAGGGATCAATAGTGCTGAAAGTTTGCTTGCTAAAATTCAGAAGGAAAGAGAAGCGAGTAAGCCTGTGAAAAAAACACGGGTGAAGAAGGCTAAGTAGTTTTTTATTTCCCAAGTTTTAATGTTTTCGTTTTTTTGGCACTTGTAAAAAGTGCCTTAATTTTGAGTGTGTACGTGTTTATATTATTCTGTTATTTCGTTGCTTTATCTTGTTTCTTTTATATTTGTATCCAAGTTGGACTCATTATTAAAGAATCATTAGATAAACTTAGTGCTAAAAAGACTCAAGCCAAACAAGTAGCTCAGAAAATATCTCAGGGTTATCAAGCAACGAGTAAAGTTGTTAAGACAGGTGCAGAGGCTCTCAATAAAGGCTTACATCATTTAGAAAATGGTGCAGATAAAGTAAATAAAGCTGCTGCTGATCTAGAATCAAAAACAATAAAATGGGCTGATGAAGAACGCATACGTGATTATTATCGAGTAAAAGCTGAATTAGTTAAAATTAATCAGTCACGTAAAGAAGCAGGTTTACAAGAGATATCATTGGTTGATTTTTTTGATCATGATAAAGAATTACAACAACTAGCAAG
Organism: Acinetobacter sp. GFQ9D191M; assembly: GCF_011174875.1. Classification (NCBI taxonomy): domain Bacteria; kingdom Pseudomonadati; phylum Pseudomonadota; class Gammaproteobacteria; order Moraxellales; family Moraxellaceae; genus Acinetobacter; species Acinetobacter sp. GFQ9D191M. The sequence continues at coordinate 55,302 of NZ_JAALGV010000015.1, read as the reverse complement.
AGAGGAAGCATTAGCTGAAACTCGTACTCAACGTATTAAAAAGGATGAAGAAGAGGAAAAGCAGAAAAGGGCTACTGAAGTCGAAAGAATCAGAGCTGAGCACAAACAGAACTTGGCTCAGGAAGAGCAGTTAAGAAAAGAGAAAATAGAAGCTGAGAAGTTAAAGGAAGAACAACTCAAAAAAAATCAAACGATTGAAATCGAATTAGACCACCTAGAAACTGCTTTAATAGAATTTATCTATATTCGCTACTATCTAACAGGTCTAAAAACACTGCCTCTGCTTAAATGTATATACGACAGTTGGGCTAAAACACCGTATTCGGCAACTGAATTAAATGAAGAAGTGTGGGGCAAAATTATAGAGCAGATGTCTTTTGATGAGACGAAGTGTAAAAAAATTGATGCACTGTATCACTTCACGCATAAATCTAATTTACCTTCTATTATACAAAGAGGCTTGATGACGAAAAAAGCTTTGGATGATAAAGATATTTATTATAAACATAACGATGAACATCGCTGGGATGAAGTCGAAGATTCAATATCTTTATCATTTAGTCATCCCAATTGGAAGATGTTCTATAAATATCGAGCGTTATCAGGTCTGAATGATTGGGTGGTTTTAAAAATATCACCTACACTCTTGGCGGGTGTGGAGCGAAGTCAGTCTGAATCAATCAAAAATTATGATTATTTAGATAAAGCAATATTTAATAAATTTAATGCGGCTTCTTTTTCAGTTAAAAATTTCAGCATCGAAGAAAGGAAAACACACAAAGCATTTTTAGATATGTTTGAGTCTAGAATAGGTAAGACTTTAGAAACGTATACCTATGATAACCAAGCGGAAGTACTTTATCAGGGTAATATTCCAACGTGCTTTTTTGATGAACTTTATATTTTTGAAGAAGATGATAATTTGGCTTGGGTACAAGATTTCGGTTTTAAATTGACTGTGAATAAGACAGTATTTGAGAAAAGATAAGGAAATCATCATGGCAAAAAGACCAGTATTTGTACCTAAATTCGACGGCGCTACCTTAGTTGATATTGTAGATGTCGAGTTTGAATGGTTTGCAGGTATGCACTTTACTCAAAAGCAAAAATCTATCCGTTCACTACATGATGCGTATAGATCACAACATCCAGAAGCACAAATTTTAGAAATCTCCAGTAAATCTGAGATTGAGTTGGGTACCAAGCTCAGTGCATTTAATTTAATGTTTAAAACCAAGAGTGGTAAAAGCATCAGTGTGGAAAGTATCTTCCAGGCATCGAAAGTCTTTTCCAATGGTGGTCCTTATAAAGACATCATGGACATGACTTCACGTGACGCAAAGAAAGATGAACGCCTAAAGAACTCGGGGAATTTAATTGCTTTTGAGTATAGGGATACACGTTGGAAGCTTGAACCTAAAACCGCATTCTATGACTGGATTTATTTGAATGCACTCAATCTGAATGATGACCTAAAGCAACAAGCACTTGCATATGATGCATTTACTGATATTGAGTTTAACCCGCAAAAGTCGATTAACTGCCAGGCGTATTCAATAGCACTCTTTGTTGCTCTAACTAAACGTAATCTGTTGGTGGGTGGCACAATCCCGCCTAAAGATAAGTTTATTGCGTTGATTGAACAATTTACGATTAAGAATACAAGTGACGGTTTATTATTTTAGATTTTGACTATACCAATTGAATAGCACTTCCGTAGATGTGAAATAAATAATTTTAATTAACTGTGTCGTATATACAAAAAAATGAGAGAGAAAATGAGAGCACTTGGTCTACACCGTAAATCTAAAGATTACTTAGATACATTAAATATTGACCCTTATGCTTTTGAAAAGCGATTCATATACCTCGAATCATTAATAAAAGCGAATCTTGCATTCAAGACAAAACTTGAAAACTTTAAGCAATTTATTGACTGTTTAAGTGCAGATCGTTGTTTTTCTCTATGGATATGGGAAACGGAAGAACTGCTTGCTCAGTCTGAAGAAACGCTTCGCCACTTTTCACAAGACTATATTTCTGAAGATTCTCTAATTGAAACACATTATAAACTCGCAGAAAAAATGTGTGAGTTAACAGAGCGTGTTTACGAAGGACATTGGGAATATGGCGTTGCAAGTGAAGTAGACCAACAATTTAATGATCTGACTGAATTATGCCGTCGTATTTGGTCCAAAGAAAGTAAGGCTTGGCTAACCTTGGCTAAAGCTTGGAATAAAATTGATATTCATCTAATAGTCCATAATGATGAACATGTTTGAAAAGGAAAATATGGATGAACCAACATATTGAAAATAATCTATCCCAAAAAGAATATCCATTTATATGGTGTACAGGTCAAACACAACTTAGAGGAGCTTTTCTGACCTTAAGTCAAAGCACATCAAACAGTACCACATTAAGTGACGACGTACCTAATGCCCAAACTGATCTGATTGCAGCGTTATATGGGCTACATTTCAAGGTTAAGCCTTTAATTCTGAATACGGCGCTGCAAAGCTCAAGTACATCAAAGCAGCTCATTTGGGTTGAACAATCTCAGAACATGAAGGCAGATGAATTTGATGCAGCCTTGAATAAGATCATCCAATATTTTGAGATTGATCCATTCTGTACAATTCGTATAGACAATGAGAAAGCTGAAGTTTGTATAAGCCAGCAACAACAGCAATCTCATTGCCATATACCGACCGATCAGATTGAGCAGTATCTACAAGAGAATTTTTACAATTTATGTTTACCGTCTGCTGGTCAGGCCTATCTGGTTGAACTCGATGCTGGATATATGGGGACTCTCGAACCGCAAACAAACTTAGGGAAAGTAGCAAGAGATCTTCGAATTAAAAGTGTCCTTGAAAAAATGAAATAATAAAGAGCATAGATTTATTTTTTGTGCGACATATAATGTCGCTAATGTGCTTATGATTGTAGATAAATATTAGGTAATTGATTAATATTTAAAAGAAAAGAGAGTAAATATAATAAGAGGGTAAACGTATTTCAAATCTAGATCAGGCATTAAAATTGGCATGTGAGCGCCATGCAGGGCAAGTAGATAAGGCAGGACAGGATTATATTCAACATCCATTGCGCGTTATGGAAAATGTTCAACAGCCACATGCCAAGATCTGCGCTGTTCTCCACGATATTTTAGAAGATACACCAACGACAATAGATGAGCTCAAAGTCTTGGGATTTGAGCAAAAGATAATAGATGCGATTATCGCCGTGACTAAAGTAAATGGTGAAAATCGCTTCCAAGCGGTACAGCGTACTGTTAAAAATCCGATTGCTTGTGAAGTTAAGCTCGCTGATTTGAGCGACAATATGGATTTATCTCGACTCCCAAAAATATCTGCCAAAGATTTGATACGCTATAAACAATATCAAAAGGTCCAAGAAATACTAAAAGAGGCTTATGCAATTCATCAGCATGTAAAAGCTTTAGATCTGGATACTGAATATCCAGAGTTTGAATATGGAAGTATGCGATTTAATTTTCAATATTTACTTAATGCACTATTTGATCAATTGCATCCGCTAGGAGGGAACCAAATTGATAGTCCCCAGGAATGGTGGATTTTATTTGAAGATGCTAGTGAATATTTTGCTTACTGTAAGCGTAAAAAATTAAGACCTTCTCCAAAACACTTTATCCAATTATTTAATACGACTGATCGTGATTTTTTCGGCAGTTCATTTCAAACCTTAGCGGATCAAGATGTTTTGATGGATGTCTACAATAATGTTCTTAGTCATCATTTTACGAAGGATATCGCATGATTTTGAAAGAAGACTTGATGATTGATGGATTACACTACGTATTAAAGTTTGATCATTATAGTTTTTCCTTCTCATTGAATAACCCACCACGCGCCAAAGTCCAAATCAATTATCGTAGACATCCAGAATTAGCCTTATTTAGAGATGACCCCATATATGAAGATCTCAACTTGAAGTTACCAGCCTTGAAAGTTTTTAATGCGATTAGTCAGAGAGTTGAAGAACTTATTTATAAGCATAGGATTCATTATTGGTCTTTTAGTGCCACTTCAACTAAAAAAGCCAATGTTTATGAAAAACTTTTAAAGCGATGGATGAGTCGTAACACCATGGTCTTTAAATATGATCGTGTGGGAAATGATTTTTATGTATATGTAGAGAACAATTTTAATGAGTAATATTGCCATAATATAAAGAATCTAATGCGGATATTGATTAAAAGTTCTTGAAGATCTAGAAAGCTTAAAACTGAAATGTGTTAAATATAGTAAGTGTATTTTTGTCGTATATACACAAATAGATTGTAAGAAATGAGGGTGTTGTGAGTACTGATATACTAAAACTATGGTTCAACGAATATCTTGAATCAGGTGATGGAAAAGGTTGGCGTAAAGATTATGAAAGTACTTTCAAAAAGGTACAGGAAATAAAACATAAGCTGAATAATGGTTACAAATTAAGTGCCCAAAATGATTTCGAGTTTTTAAGTGAACTTTTAAAAAATGATGCAAATGGGGTTGCATCTAAAGGACAATCAAATCTCGCAAACGAAGTATTTTATAAGATCATTCAGGATGTGGAATTTCTTAATGTTGTAGAAAAACTGATTCAACAGCCTAATGAAGAGACATATAAAGCACTGCATAGTTATGGTAGTCAATTACTAGCTCAGTTAGGCAGTACTAAGCGACCTTTATTATTCAATCGAGCATGTGCTTCATGTACTTTAGATGTTTCCACAATTGTCGATCGGAATAAATTTCATCAATTCGTTGAGTATGTAACAGCTCAACAAATCATAGATTTTCCTCAAGAAATCAGAGAGAAGAATTGGTATGTACAGAATATATATCTAGTTCAGCAAGTTAGAGAGATATTAAAAGCAGAACTTGAATCAGGTCAAACAGATATATTTTGGTTAAATATGTTCTTGTGGGACATATATGCTGAGAAAGTGGCAACAAACTTTAATGCAAAAAATGCTATTGATTATCTAGACGATAGATATCCAAATACCTATACGAGTACTAAACATATAGCAGCGTTTAAGACATCTCAAGGTCGAGAGTTGGCATTAGATCCAAAAGCAAAAACGCCTGTTATTTTCTGTGATGCAGAGCCACCAGTAGAACTTAAATTACCAATTAAAAAAGCCTATTCAGAAGATGATACGCGGAATCATCATTTGTCTACACATGCAAAATCAATGATGGTGGGCAAAAAAGCATATTCTATTATTGTGAGTACGCTTGATGATTTAGAAAAGCTTTGTGATTGGTATGAACAAAGTGGTGATCAGACCACGGCGCTTGAAAAAAAGGTACAGCAATTTTTAAAACTTTGGTCAATTGAAAATTTAAACAACTTATCTATAGAGGATTATCATCAAGCGAAAAACACAAATTGCTTTATTGCTCAGATTGACAGTTTTGACCCAACCCAAGGGGATCCTACCTTTGCTAACTATTTTGATATCTGGGAGCCTATTAGCTTAGGTAAGGATGATAAATATTATAATGAGAAGCCGTATTCGTGGCATAAACGACTAGGGGATAATGCAGAGTTAGCATTTGAAACGCTCAAACAAGAAATACTCAATATTGTAGATGCCGTTCAGCGCCGTGACTTAAAAGCAATTGATGCAATTCAGTTCCCTAAACGACTGAAATGGATGATTGCATTTTTATACCAAGATTTTAATGATCCTTTGGTTATTCCTATCGTGAGTAAGGTAAATACCAAACGAATTGGTTATGAACACTTATATCCAAAATTACCACTTCCTGAGTTTTTGCCAGTTTTATTGAAAGATCGTGGTGAACAAGCATTTTTCCCATATGTGGAAAAACTTTTTGCAATGGTTAGAAAAGGCTATTTGGATAACAAACAAAAGACACAGCAAACTAAAGAATTAATGGATGAAGTCATGAATCAACAACCTTTAAACCGCATTTTATTTGGTGCAGCAGGGACAGGTAAAACCTTTCACAGTATTAACCATGCTTTATCTATTCTTGAAAACAAACCTCTCGAAGTTTTAGAAAAAGAAGATCGCACGGCGCTAAAAGTACGTTTTGATCAATACAAAGAGCAAGGTCAGATCAAATTTGTGACTTTTCATCAAAGCTTTAGTTATGAAGACTTTGTTGAAGGGATTCGGGCTGAAACAAATGATGCGGGAAAGTTAACCTATGATGTTAAGCCCGGTGTTTTTAAAGAGATTTGTGATATTGCCTTTAATCAAAATTTGCCTCATTCAAATATTGATGAGGTGATCACCAATTTTTGCAATGAAATAGCTGAACAGCCTTTGCAACTGAAAACTAAAACTGGTTTAACATATGAAATTACATATGAGGGTGGAAAAACCCTAAAATGTTTTTTGTTGGAGTCAGTAAATAAAGGTACTTATAGTTTAAGCTTAGATACAATCAAAAAATTATTAAATGGTGTCAAACTTGAAACTTATGGAATGCCTAGTTATATAAAACCAATTGTAAGTTTGCTATCTGATAAAATTAAATTTTCAGAAGAAAAACAAGATATAGAGTACAAACCCTACATATTGATCATCGATGAAATCAACCGAGGGAATATTTCCCGTATCTTTGGGGAACTAATTACCTTAATTGAGGATTCCAAACGCCAAGGTGCTGAGGAAGAGTTATCTGTAACGCTGCCATACTCAAAAGAAGAATTCTCTGTTCCAAGTAATGTCTACCTCATTGGTACGATGAACTCATCAGATCGTTCTCTAACAGGATTAGATATTGCTTTGCGCCGTCGGTTTACCTTTATTGAAATGCCCCCAAAGCCAGAGCTATTAAATGAAATTGAGGTGGAAGGGCTGAATATTGGTGAGCTGTTAAAAGTCATTAATCAACGTATTGAAGTGCTTTTAGACCGTGATCATTGTATTGGTCATGCCAACTTTATGAATTTGAAGAAACAGCCAACACTTGAGAATTTAACATTAATCTTCAAACAAAAAATAATTCCTCAACTTCAGGAGTACTTCTTTGATGATTGGTCAAAAATCAATATGGTGTTAAATGCCAATGGGATGCTGAAAGCTAAACTGGTTGAACGCTCTGTATTATTTCCAAATGTAGATAGTGAGCCAGAAGGGTTCTTCGAAGAACAGAAAACGTGGCAATTGGTAGATACGGCTTTTGATTCGATCACAAGCTTTAGCAAAATCATCAAGCATTAATCGGGGATTTATATGCCTGATTTTACCGTCCGAGAATATGCCTTCATTAGCGTTGCTTATGAAGGTTGTCCTACGTCTAGTCTAGACCATGCTTATATTCCCGAAAAAGCATTTGAGCATCTGTGTGATCTCTCTGCTTCTTTTTCCAAGCATGGCGCAAGAGTCTTTGAACTTGCAGGACGTAGAAAGATAAAGCTAGACCAGTATGTTGGTGTAATTGAAACGCCGTGTGGTACACGTATAGAGATATTACCGAAGCATGTAGAGCTGAATGGAACAAGTGATCAAGAGCTTATTTTAGCAGAGCGTAAACTCCTACAAAAAATGTTGAGTGTATCCTTACACTTACCTTATAGAGAGGCAGGGAGTGCAAATCTAAATCGTTTTAAACAACCTCTGCATGAATGGATTATTACTCAGTTCCTCGCGTCATTTGAGCGTTTATTGCAACGTGGTTTACGATTTGACTATAACCGTGTGCAAGAAGAACAAAAGTTTCTACGTGGGCAATTACAGCATATGAAATATATGCGACAGCCACCTGCAAAGAAACATATATTCCCGATTGAGCATGATGTTTATGAGGTCAATCGACCTGAGAACCGTCTAATTCGTACAGCGTTGGAAGTCGTTTGTAAAAAGACCGAAGATGCGAACAATTGGAAACTTGCCCAAGAACTCAGGTTGATGACCAGTGAAATACCACGAAGCCAAAAGATTCAGCAGGATTTTAGACAATGGCAGTCAGGTCGCTTACTTGCGCTATATGCTGAGATCAAACCCTGGACGGAATTAATCTTAGGTGAATACATGCCTGTGTCTACACAAGGTACATGGCGTGGCATGAGTCTATTATTCCCGATGGAAAAACTCTTTGAACACTTTGTTGCATATCATTTGCGCCGTGGAATGCCTGAATATCAGGTCAAAACACAGCATTCAACCGAACATATTTGTGAACATCGACAGAGTAAGATCTTCAAGTTAAAGCCTGATATTTTTATTGATCGTTCACAAGCGAATGCAAAAAATATAGTGATGGATACCAAGTGGAAACTGATAGATCAGAATGACCGTGGTGGACGGTATGGCTTAAAGGATAGTGATATCCAGCAGATGTTTGCTTACAGTCACTATTACCTGAAACATGAGAGTGAAGTGATTTTGGTATATCCGTATCGAGCAGGAAAGTTTGATAAGCCTTTGGATGATTTTGGCTTTAGGCATACATATGGTGCAAAGCTTAGAGTGGTGCCTTTTAATTTAGATGAGCCACAAAATTTCAAAATAATTTAAGGTGAAGGTTCTGTGTTAAGTACAAAATTTTGTACTTAAAGCTACTTTTTTGATGATTAAGTGCAATTTTCTGTACTTAATCTCAAGTTATAATGACTTTGCCTCATTAAAAGAAAAACAGATATTTTTGTTATAGGTATATGTATACCATCAATGCCATGAGAGTTCATCTGGAATGAACTCCATGTTATGACAGCTATTTTAAATTAGAAGAAAATTTTCTTGTTAAGAAATTCAGAGATGTGTAGTAAAGAAAAAATTGTAATTGATCAGTTTCTTAAACTTGGGAAAGGTGAATTATTCTGTCGCTCCGATTTTGGTATTGAAATTAGCGATAGAGAACTTAAAAGGATTTTATATCACTTTATCCTGTCAGGTGAGGTGCATATCATCTTATCTAAAGTTTATTATAAAGTTGAAATGAATAAATTCAGCCAATTTAAAAATAAACCTTTGAGTCCTGATATCACGGCTGTACTTCAGACATTGTCGAGAGCCACGGCACTCAAATTTCAGGAACATGGGGGCGTTGCTGCTAATCGGATAGGATTAAGTACTCAGGTGCCTGTTATCCATGTTTTTTATACAACGGGAAGATCTAGGGAAATTAAACTGTACGGGCAAACTGTACGTTTCATTCGCACCCGTTGTCTAGATGTATTTCAGTATGCTCATGAGCCAGTTGGACTGGCAATTTCCGCGTTATATTTTTTAGGCCCGAAAATTGTTGATTTAGTTATTATTAAACAGTTAAAAAAATCATTGGGTGAAGATAATTTTCAGAAGTTTTTAAAAGCTAAAAAGCCGTTGTGGATACAAAAGAGAATATTAGAGATAAAAAATAATATTTGTTTTCTTGAATAAACTTCTAAAAATATTTTTATAAAATTTTGATTAATAAATGTGCTGTAATTTTTTTATTTATTTTTATTGGTTGTTAATTGTACAGGTTAAAAAGTGGATTAATTCAATATGTAGTAATATAAAATAAAATTAGAGGATTATTTAAATATGTGGTTCTTCTGGTATCTAATTTTATTTTTAATTATTGCTTTTTTGGTCTATATGACCATAAAAACAAAGGGGAGATATCCTTTACATAAGCTAATTTTAGTTTTATGGAGAGTACTTCGATTTAAGTATTTTTTAGATCCTCAAATTGAAAATATAAAACGAGGACATGCAAAAATATTTATCACACCGCAGACCTTATGCTATTTGGATGCCTTATTGCAATTCCGATTTAAAGGCTTAGATTGGTTAGATAAACGTGACCTTCTAATGGTTTACAAAGTCACTCTTGGAGTTCCAACGGAAAAACTTGAAGAGCTAATTGATATATTTATTTTTTATAGAGAAAATCTTGCAAAAAAAGATGATCTCAATTTTGAATACTATTTAAGTGATATTGAAAAAGAATATTTAGTTGATCGAAAATATTGTAATTCATTTTTTGAATTGAATTTAAAGATGAGTCGTTTTGACAACTACAAAAAATATTCAAAGTATTTAGTTGCAGATGTGTAAAAAATAATTTTAAGTTAGCTCCCAATAGCCACAAACGAAATCTATGCGTGGCTTTAATTCACCTAAAGAAAATCTATTATGTTAAATCTTTTACATTACGTAGCTATTGCAGTAATTATAGGCCTGTTATTTTACTTCATTAGTTTAGATAAAAAATATCAAAAAGCGAATCCTCAATTTCCAAGTATGCTCATAACAGTTGGTATTGGATTTACTTTTTTAGGGATTGCTTGGGGCCTTAAAGACTTTAATACAGAAGATCCAACAGCAAGTTTAGGAACTTTAGTAAATGGTATTAAAACAGCATTTTGGGGTTCTTTAGCAGGTGTTATTGCATCAATCATAATAAAAATACATGCTCTTATATACTTAAAAGAGCAAGAAGTTGATAAACAATATGATCAAAAAATTGAAGAGTTTTATAAAAATCATGAAGACTTAACTAAGAATTCCAGTTATTTGGAAGTAATTAATAATAATCTAAATACTAATAATGAAAAGTTAATGGCAGTAATTCATTCATTAGGAGTTAATTTAGAAACAACCAATAAAACAAATATGCAAAATGTTTTAAATTCAGTAGTGAAAAGCTTAGATGGTATTGAGCATATCCAAAGAAGTACCCAAAGTTTAATTGCTGGAGAAATATCAGAGTTGCGTCATGAATTTGTTCAGTATTCACAGAAGCAAGCTGAGCAAAATACACAAATATTTATTGAAGCTTTGGAAGGAGCGATTAATCGATTTAATGAAAGTTTAACTAACAGTTTGGGTGAAAATTTTAAACAATTGAATGAATCTGTAAATGCTCTGGTAGAGTGGCAGGATAACTATGCTCAGCAGGTCGAAGATCAGACAAATAATTATGCTGATATGTTAGCTCAAGTGGACTTATTAAAATCAGATTTTGCCACTTTCCTTGAACAAACAGACTCATTTGGTCAGGTGGTAGATCAGCTCGCTAATGGGTTGGAATCTATCGATCATGCAAATAGTAACTTTAATCGACGTATCGAAAGTTTCTATGGGGCACTAGATGAAAAAGTTGCGGACATTGAAAAAACTAGGAATTTACTTGAAGGCGGTTGTGTCAAAATTGAAGAGCAGATGACATATACAATGCAATCTACTCGCAAGATATTTGATGGCATTAATACATATATTGAAGAAAGTCATAAAAATAGTACTCAGATTCAAAATAACACAACTCAAGAAGTGCAGCGACTGGCTCAACAGATGCACACGACTTTTGATCAGACACAAAAGCAATTAAGTGATAGTTTAGGAATCATCGAGAATAAGCTTCAGCATACCCTTAACCAATCTTTGATGACGTTAGGACAGCAGTTAGGCTCGTTATCGACTAAATTTGCAAATGACTACGAGCCAATTACAGTAAATTTAAAGAAAATTATAGACTCATTAGATGGGGGAGTTAATTGATGCTCCCTTTTATGAAAAACCATTCGAATAATGGATCAGATCATTGGATTAGCTTAAGTGACATTATGACGGCGCTAATGATGGTTTTTTTACTGATCAGTATTATTTATATGATTCGAGTAAAGGAGTCTGTGGATATTCCAAGAATATTCAAGGCTGATGAGCAGCAGTTATATTCTCAACTCAAAGATAAATTGACAGTTAAACTTAACAAGTGGGGGGCAACTTTAAGCCCAGATTTAACAGTCCGATTTAGTAATGAAGATATTCTGTTTAAGGCAGGGTCATCAGATTTACAACCAGAATTTAAAAAAGCATTAGACGAGTATTTCCCAGATTATCTGCGTTCGCTCATGCAAGCTAAATTTATCGACAATATTAAAGAAATCCGTATCGAAGGACATACATCAAGTTTCTGGGCCAAGGGTGCATCCCCAGAAGTTGCTTATATAAATAATATGCAACTTTCCCAGCAGCGAGCACAAAATACACTGATTTATTTGCTGAAAAGCGATAGGTTAACAAAAAGTGAAAAGGAATGGCTGAAGATTAAATTTAGAGCCATTGGTTATTCTTCTGCTGCAACACTAGGCAAAGACGGTAAGCCGTCAAGTGCTAGTAATCCAGAAAACTTTGGTACATCTCAGCGTGTAGAGTTTAGGGTTGTAACGACCGCAGAAGATAAGATTCGTGCTGTTGCTTATGGGAATAAATAATGCAGTTATATGATTTCCTGCAAGACAGTAGTCTGAATAATTTAAGAAATAAGATGAAAGCACCACTGATAGATCCATCAGAGATGCCGTATAGACCAGGTATTGTATATGCGGATATTTTTGATGTCTTTGGGGGAAAAGAAGTTGATTTTCAAGAATTAACAATCGGGGAAAATGGGCTTTTATATCATAAGGGAATCCTGATCTCTCTCAATATTAAAGATGTGAATCAAATGTCTCAGGAGGAGAAACTACCGCGTCTTCATATTTCTTTTTGTAAGACGCTTCAAGAAATGAAAAATGGTGGGAGATTTAAGCGCTATATAACATCCTGTAAAGATAATTCTATCCGAGATATTCGCTTTATTTCATCCAATCATCGCAATGGTTTTAAATTAGTCACTAGCGAATTAGATGTCTGTAAATTTTGTTTAGAAAAAATCCGTTGGAATGATTATAGATCTAACATGTCTATGCTTGATAAAGATAGATTGGTCAAATCATTTGATTTAGCAGCGTTTTACAAAAAATTTGAGCCACAGTTTTATAGTGATTTCCAGGGCGTGTTATTTCGAGAGAATGACACAATGGATATAAATAACTATCAGCTCAATTGGAGTTTTATATCGCACAATTATCGAAAATCGAAGAATTGGTGCTGTGAAATTTGTGGCAAAAATTGTTTACAGAATAAAGGAAACTTGCATGTACATCATATAAACGGGATCAAATCGGACAATAATCTATCCAATTTGAAAGCATTATGCTTTGATTGCCATGCTAATCAGCCATTTCATGAACATATGCGTAAATAAGAGCAGTTAGATGTTATGATTTGAATCCGAATGAACAACAAAATTTCAAAATAATTTAAAGTGAAGGTTCTGTGTTAAGTACAAAATTTTGTACTTAAAGCCACTTTTTTGATGATTAAGTGCAATTTTCTTTACTTAATCATCAGTCATGCTGAATTTGCATTGTTAAAAGGAAATGACATATCTTGGTAATAGGATTATTAATTTCAACAAAATATGCAATTTCACCGCAATGATTTCCCTACGTCGATTGCTGAAGCTTTAGGAAGTAGGCTTAAGCGTGCAAGGCTCAATAAAAACTTCACGCAAAATGAAGTTGCTCAATTGGCATGGGTCTCAAGGCGAACAGTGTTGAATGCTGAGAAAGGTGACGTACGTTTAGTCGATTTAATTGCGATTTTACACGCACTAGATTTGGTTGATCAGTTAAACCTATTTCTGGCAGAGCAACCACTATCACCAGTCCAACTTTTGAAATTACGAGGCAATATACGTAAGCGTGCATCGGGTAAGAATGAAAAAAATAATAATCAGAGTTTAGAATCCTTAGATTGGTAGCATAAGGCAAAGCGAGAAAGATTTTTTCTTTTTTAGGGCGGATGACCATGGTGAATTACTGTGTATTCATTCATTTTTTAAACCTAAGTAATTGATTTTATATAGGGTGAGAAAGGTATTTTCTCGTTAATAAATTCAATAGTCATAAATCAGTAGACTAAAAAATAGAGTGCAATTGAAAAGTTGAGCTTGCTTTTATTATGTTATCAGGCTTCATTTGTTGGGCGAGTGATTAAAATCCTTCACAGGGTAGTGACTATAAAGGTATACGCACTATGCTAGAAATAGTTAAAAGTATAGACGGTCAAGAATTCTCAGCTATATATATTGTAGGTGACTTACATGGTTGCCATAGTTTGTTGATTCGAGAGCTTAAAAAACTTAATTTTGACTTTAGAAATGATTTACTTATTTGTACTGGTGACCTTGTAGATCGAGGGAACGAAAACTTGGAGTGTATTGGATTACTTAATGAGCCTTGGTTTTCTACAGTACGTGGTAACCATGAAGAGATGTGTATAAGATCACCAGTTGATCACAAAATAAAAGATATTCATGCACGCAATGGAGGGGAATGGTTTTATCAACTGCATAGGATTAAGCAATCGGAAATTATTGAGCGTTTCCAACAATTACCTTTGGTTGTAGAAGTTCAATTAGAAAATAAAAAAATAGGCGTGGTGCATGCAGATATTGATATTCATGATTGGAATGCTTTTAAGGCAGATATTATGCAAGGTGACTACAAAATATCAGGTGTAACTTCTGCTTATAGTAATGCGTTATGGGGGAGAGGACGTATTCGCCAGCAATCAGCTCACTATGATAGTGTCGGGAATATTGATGAAATTTATCTAGGTCACACCATTGTGAAAGAGCCAATTAAAGTCGATAATTGTTATTATATAGATGTCGGTTCCTACTTCACCAAGAAGCTCTGTATTGTAAAAGTTCAATAAAGATATTTGGGAACACCTCATCGTATAGTTCAATAAAAAAATGATTTTCTTGTAGAGGGAAAGGTTATTGAATTTAGTGTCAACACACTTAATTTTTACAAAAAATTACAATAAAAAGCATATATTTTCTTGTATCACCACGTGTATCACTAAATTTGATTTGTAAGAAAAGTTATTTAAAATCATTGGATTAAATGTTGCTACGGTAGAGGATATACCTACCAGGATTCAAAAACTAATGTTATAAGGGTTTTAAGCGAAAACAGTAGCTTAAAACCCTTTTTTTATACCTACAATAAAAAGTATCTTTATCCGCGTTATCCTTAAAATCGCTGCTTTTTACCGATTATCCAGCTTAATTTACGTCAAGGTTACGACAAGAATTTTGGAAAGTACGTCATGAAATTAACTGAGCCAAGAATAAGAAAGTACATTGAATCTTTTGATAATAAAATAATGCTATGAATAAGGTCAGATCATTCTGTTATATGGACATTTCGGTTTGCACTTAAAACTGCAATGTGATGGGGGAAATGGGTATAAAGATAAAAAATATTTACGATAGAAATGTTCATCTGCCAAAGACTAAAAATGGTGATGCACTTAATATGCCGTTAACTATAAAGGCTATAGAGCTTCTGGATTTGATTCAATATGACGGACTTAATATTAATCCCTCAAAAAGAGAATTCATTTAAGTTGATATGGAAACGTAGAAAGCAAAAGGCAGGGCTTCCAGATATT
This sequence comes from Acinetobacter sp. GFQ9D191M, assembly GCF_011174875.1. NCBI lineage: Bacteria > Pseudomonadati > Pseudomonadota > Gammaproteobacteria > Moraxellales > Moraxellaceae > Acinetobacter > Acinetobacter sp. GFQ9D191M. The sequence continues at coordinate 40,007 of NZ_JAALGV010000015.1, read as the reverse complement.
CATTTTTATGACACGCGACATAAAGTACTCAACTCTTTGTGAATAAATAGAAATTATCGATTGATGTGCTGGCCCTGATCACTGGGCGTATATCAAAGTGCTGGCAAATACTTACTACACCCGGGATCGAAGATATTGCTGACATGTTAGAGGCTGCATACGAAAAGCCTTATTCAGTTAATGGGGTAGGGTGAGTAGTGAGGCTGAGGATTTTTGTGTGATATGAGATTGTTAATCTTCAGTTATCGTAAAGTGATGTCTCATTAAGTCAGTATTATTTGCATCATTTATTATAGAAATTAATACATCATATATAGCAGTTAGCTCATCTAGACTATGGAAAGCGCTCTTTCTGTTTATACGCTTACACATATCAAAAATATCTTCTTGGACTTCTTCAGCATGGTTAACTTTTTCTTTAGTGAGTGTAATTAACTTTCGAATATCACCTTCTATTACTTCGCTATTCTGATCGAGTGATTTGATAGACCCTTCCGACAATTTCAATATTTTTTTAAAATTATTTATTTTTAATGCGTTTTTATCTAAAGCTATGAGTGACATATTAAGGGATTGTATCTTTAATTCAAATTTTCTTTGTTCATCTGCACGATCTTCATGTTTTTTTGCAATTTTTATCTGTTCAATTATTTGTCTATAACCAAAATATAACCAAAAATTGCAAGACTTAGCGCTAATATGCCTATCAGAATCTGAATCTGTCCTGAATTGCTCTCAGCCCATGTCGAAAAACTAACTAAATAATTCAGCATAAAATAAGTCCTTATTGTAAATTAATCAGCATTCTACCCAAATTTAATTAGAAGATTCTTATTAATTAAACCAACATACTGGCATTATCTAAAGCCTATTAAACCAATAGAACCATTTTTTTATTTGAATTACGGTCGATACATTTCCAGTGTTTGTAAAGGTAATTAAAAAAATGCACATAATTTAAACTGAACAAAGAGTAGAAAGGTGACTATTATTTAGGTTGTCTTAAGTCTTTAGGATTAACTATCAATTTATCAGGTGCAGATCATAGATTTCGATAGGGAATAGCAGATCTGTTTCAATTCGCTTTTTAACCCATACTTATGGAAATTACGGCCATTGATAATTTATTTTCATGATACCCAACATGTAGATAAAAATTGATGGCAAAAAACCGAATTAAGCACACATTAAGTTTATAGGTGAATTTGTCTGATTTTTAATTTAAGTAATTGAATCATAATGATTAAATTATAATTTTTGGTGAAATTAAGCAAAATCTGCAAATTAACCTTCTAATGCACAAATCGCATGGTTTGGCAATGTGCCGATTCGAAAAAAGGTTCATTTTCACGTAGAATACTGCTGTCGGTGAATCACGCTGACAATTTTTACGAATTTTTCAGGCAAAGTTGAATATGTATTGATATTCCTTTGACTGAGGTGCAACCAGCACCACTACTTTCAAAGTTTATTTAAGTAACCGGTTCGCTGAAATTAGGCCAAAAGCCTGATGATCAGAAACTCAATCCAAAGCAAGGGGCTATATATGGCTGGTGGAAAGTCAACAATCATTTACACACTGACCGACGAGGCGCCATTATTGGCGACTTACTCTCTACTGCCGATCATTGAGACCTTTACTAAGCCGGCGGGCGTTGAGATTGTTAAGACAGACATCTCTGTAGCCGCACGCGTACTTGCAGAATTCGCAGACTATCTAAGCGATGAGCAGAAAGTTTCAGATAACCTGGCAGAATTAGGTCGTCTTACTCAGGACCCAGATACTAATATCATTAAACTCCCTAATATTAGTGCGTCTGTTGCTCAGTTGACGTCATGCATTAAAGAACTTCAGTCTAAGGGCTATGCACTGCCTGATTATCCGGAAAACCCGACTACTGAAGAAGAAAAAGCAATTAAAGCGCGTTATAGCAAGTGCCTAGGTTCAGCAGTGAACCCAGTACTTCGTGAAGGTAACTCTGACCGTCGTGCGCCGACAGCAGTGAAAAACTACGCGAAAAAACACCCACATTCTATGGGTGAATGGAAACCTTGGTCACAAACTCACGTTTCTCACATGCAAGAAGGCGACTTCTACCATGGCGAAAAGTCTATGACTTTAGACCGTGCACGTAATGTGAAAATGGAACTGATCACCAAGTCTGGTGAAACTATCGTTCTTAAGCCAAAAGTTGCGCTTCAAGACGGCGAAATCATCGACTCAATGTTCATGAGCAAAAAAGCCCTTTGCGACTTCTATGAAAAAGAATTAGAAGATTGTAAAGAAGCTGGCATCCTGTTCTCTTTACACGTTAAAGCGACCATGATGAAAGTATCACACCCGATCGTATTCGGTCACTGTGTACGTATTTACTACAAAGATGCGTTTGAGAAACACGGTAAATTATTCGACGAGCTCGGCATTAACGTAAATAACGGTATGGCTGGTCTTTACGAAAAAATCGAATCTTTACCAACTTCTTTACGCGAAGAAATCATTGAAGATCTTCATGCATGTCAAGAACACCGTCCAGCACTTGCGATGGTTGATTCTGCAAAAGGTATTACCAACTTCCATTCTCCAAACGACGTGATTGTAGATGCTTCTATGCCTGCAATGATCCGTACTGGCGGTAAAATGTGGGGTGCTGACGGTAAACCTTACGACTGTAAAGCAGTTATGCCTGAATCTACATTCGCACGTATTTATCAGGAAATGATCAACTTCTGTAAATGGAATGGTAACTTCGACCCACGTACTATGGGTACAGTTCCTAACGTTGGTCTGATGGCTCAAAAAGCTGAAGAATACGGTTCTCACGACAAGACTTTCGAAATTCCAGAAGCGGGTGTTGCGAACATCACTGACCTTGAAACTGGTGAAGTGTTGATGTCTCAAAACGTGGAAGAAGGTGATATCTGGCGTATGTGCCAGGTGAAAGACGCACCGATCCGCGACTGGGTGAAACTGGCTGTAACTCGTGCACGTAACTCTGGCATGCCAGCAATCTTCTGGCTTGACCCGTACCGTCCACACGAAAACGAACTGATCAAAAAAGTTCAAACATACCTGAAAGACCACGATACAGAAGGTTTAGACATCCAAATCATGTCTCAAGTACGTGCGATGCGTTATACACTTGAACGTGTTGCTCGCGGTCTGGATACCATTTCAGTAACTGGTAACATCCTGCGTGATTACCTGACTGACTTGTTCCCAATCATGGAACTTGGTACTTCTGCGAAAATGCTGTCTATCGTGCCTTTAATGGCAGGTGGCGGTATGTACGAAACTGGTGCTGGTGGTTCTGCACCTAAACACGTACAACAATTGGTAGAAGAAAACCACTTACGTTGGGATTCTCTAGGTGAGTTCTTGGCATTGGCTGTTTCTCTGGAAGAAATGGGCATTAAAGAAAACAATGCACGTGCGAAACTGCTTGCGAAAACACTGGATGCTGCGACTGGTAAATTGCTTGACAATGACAAGTCTCCATCACGTCGTACTGGCGAGCTAGACAACCGTGGCAGCCACTTCTACCTGGCTAAATTCTGGGCTGAAGAACTTGTAGCGCAAGACGAAGATGCAGAATTGAAAGCGAAATTTGCACCGATCGCTCAGTCTCTTGCTGAAAATGAAGAGAAGATCGTAAGCGAATTGAATGCAGTTCAAGGCCAATCTGTAGATATCGGTGGTTACTATGCAGTTGATCCTGCAAAAGTAAATGCTGTAATGCGTCCAAGTGCTACATTGAACCAAATCATTGAATCACTAAATGCTTAATCAGGCTGTACTAGCTTTAAAGCTCGTAAAGTGAATAAAACCGGTGCTTAGGCGCCGGTTTTTTATTGTTTTTAGATATACATTTAGATAAGAAATGAAGAAATGAGATTTCAGTTAAGTTTCTGATCTATCGTTATTTGATTGAATAATCGAAATGATTAAAAAATAATTCTGAAATTGTTATATTGATTTAAAGTATAAGCGCTATATTAAAAAAAAGGTTTTATTGACCTGGGTAGGGTAGAGCCATGAGTAATCAGATATTCATACAGCAGACTTTTGATGGTCCGGTGGATATTGTTGGCGATATTCATGGTGAGATTGATGCGCTACAACAATTGTTAGAAGTATTGGGCTACGATCTGCAAGGTCGTCATCCTGAACAGCGTAAACTGATTTTTGTCGGGGATCTGTGTGATCGTGGACCAGACAGTATCGCTGTCATCAGACAGGTTAAAACCTTAATAGAAAATGGCAATGCGCAATGCATTCTGGGTAATCATGAAATCAACTTGTTAACCGATACGCTACGGGAAGGCAATGGCTGGTTTTTTGGTTCACCGCATCAGGATGATTTCAAAACTTTTGATTCAGTTCAGGCTTCAAGTCGGGATCGTGCATGGATTCTGAAATTTCTAAACAGCCTGCCTTTGGCTCTAGATGCACCCCATTTAAGAATTGTGCATGCTTGCTGGGATACGCAGGCAATTCAACAATTGAAATCTGTTCCTTTTAATTCAATCAGACAGGCTTATGATTATTTTGTCCTGAAAAATGAGCTTGAGTTGCAGACGTTAGGCTTTGATGAATATATCCAGAGTGAACAGCAGCAATACCAAGGACAATTCAAGGATCCAGCAGCTAGCATTCCCTTATTAAAATATATCGCTGAGAAAGAGTTACGCGACCAGATGCAAAATCCGATTCGTACCTTAAGCTCAGGCGCAGAGAAAATTGCGCAACGTCCAGTCTATGCAGGGGGACGCTGGCGCATGATTGATCGTTTGCCATGGTGGGAGTATTATACAGATACGATACCTGTCGTGATTGGCCATTATTGGCGAAACTTTAAAACCACCGAAGAAAAATCCGGTCTGTTTAAGCATATTGATGCCCTGCAATGGTTTGGACAGCAGCAGAATGTATTCTGTGTCGACTATTCAGTGGGCAGGCGTTATCGTGACCGACAGCAACAGGCTGAGTATGCTCATCATCTTGGGGCTTTAAGACTGCCTGAAAATCTGGTGATTTTTGAAGATGGCCAGCAGTATTTCACTCAAAAAATGACGTAAAAAAAGCAGCCACGAAGACTGCTTTTTTAATGAAATTAGCGGATCATTCCACTTCTACAATTTCAAAATCGTGGGTGATTTCGACACCACCATCAGACAGCATTTTGCTGGCAGAGCAGTATTTCTCAGCAGAAAGCTCTACGGCTTTAGCGACCTGTTTCTCTTTGATGTCTTTACCGCTGACCACAAAGTGTAGATGGATTTTGGTAAATACCGCAGGAATTGTATCGGCACGTTCTGCTTTTAATTCACAGCGAACATCAGTAATCTCCTGACGTGCTTTCTTTAAAATCGTCACAATGTCAAAAGAAGCACAACCACCCAGACCGGTCAAAATCAGTTCCATTGGGCGAGGACCACGGTTTTCACCGCCATATTCAGGTGAACCATCCATGATGATACTGTGAGCACTTTGAGTTTTTGCTTCAAAAGCAACATTCTCTAGCCAATGAACACTCGTTTGCATTGCAACTACCTAAAAAAAGCTATAAATTTACGAAGTAACTGTACACTAACATAAATTGGGTTGATAAGGAATTTCAATCCCACTGTGTGACAAGTTCACATTAGGTCTTGTGCGATCTATAAATTATCCATATTCGGAACTGTAAGCATGACTTCAAACTTTTCACAATTAAGCACAGACGCACTTTCGCCGGGGCAACTACCTGAATCAGTGAAAGCGTTATTAAAACGTGCATATATCAATCGCTATCCAAAACGTACCACGATCGTGGATGCAGGATCAGAATCTAAATCGCTGTATTTAATTCTGAAGGGGTCTGTATCTATCATTCTTCGTGAAGATGATGAACGTGAGATTGTGGTAGCTTATTTAAATGCGGGAGACTTCTTTGGGGAAATGGGTCTTTTCGAAGCAAATCCACAGCGTACTGCAGAAGTGCGTACTCGTGATGTCTGTGAAATTGCTGAAATTACCTATGAAAACTTTCATGAAATTAGCAAACAATATCCAGATCTAAGCTATGCAGTTTTTGCTCAGCTGGTTCGCCGTCTGAAAAATACCACACGTAAAGTGACTGACCTGGCATTTATTGATGTATCTGGTCGTATCGCACGTTGTCTGATTGACTTGTCATCTCAGCCAGAAGCGATGATCTTGCCAAATGGTCGTCAGATCCGTATTACCCGTCAGGAAATTGGCCGTATTGTTGGGTGTTCACGTGAAATGGTCGGTCGTGTTCTAAAAACTCTAGAAGAACAGGGCATGATTGAAACCGATGGTAAGGCGATTCTGATTTTTGATGCATCGCTGGAAGAACCTGAAGCACTGGGTGCTGGCGAGTTCGAAGACGAATAAGCCAAAAGCACGATAAAAAGCAAATCTTCGGGTTTGCTTTTTTTATTCCTGTTTAAAAATTTCAGCCTGATTCAGAACATAACAAATTGGCACAAGCTTGTTAGAAAAGATGATTTAAGTCCGTCTTATAATTCCGATAGGCTATAGCACACTTGCTCTTGATAAATAACAGATAAACTTAAAGGACATTTTTATGCAATTCAGACCATTGGCGGATACGGGAATCTTATTGCCAGAAATCTGTTTGGGCACCATGACTTTTGGTGAGCAAAATACTCAGGAAGAGGCTTTTCAGCAATTAGACTATGCCTTGGATCAAGGTTTATATTTCTGGGATACCGCAGAAATGTATCCAGTGCCACCTAAGGCAGAAACGCAGGGTGCAACTGAACGCATTATTGGTAACTGGATTGCTTCACGCGGTGGTCGTGACAAACTGTTTTTAGCTTCGAAAATTGCGGGTCCGTCACAAGGTGGGAGCCATATCCGTGATGGTCAGACTAAGTTCGTGGCTTCGGAAATTGCATCAGCAATTGATAATTCATTGTCACGTTTGCAAACTGATTATATTGATCTGTACCAATTGCACTGGCCACAGCGTGCGACTAATTTTTTTGGCAAGCTGGGTTATGGCAATGCAGAAGCTGCAGATGATCGTGCCGTAACGAATCTGGAAGAAACCCTGACGGCTTTGCATGACGAAATTAAGAAAGGTCGTATCCGTTATATTGGCCTGTCGAATGAAACCCCTTGGGGCACCATGAAGTTCCTGCATCTGGCAGAGAAACTGGGACTGTCCAAATTTGTTAGCGTGCAAAATCCATATAGCCTACTGAATCGTACTTATGAAATTGGCATGTCGGAAATTGCCAAATATGAAGGTGTGGGTTTGTTGGCTTATTCACCGCTGGCATTTGGTTATCTGACTGGTAAATTCCGCAATGGTGCACGTCCAGCCAATGCACGTGTGACTTTATTCTCTCGTTTTAGCCGTTATAGCAATCCGGAAAGCGAGTGGGCCGTCGAGCAATATGCAAAACTGGCTGGGCAACATGGCCTGACATTAACCCAGTTGTCACTGGCTTTCATTAAACAGCAGTTCTTCGTGACCAGTACCATTATCGGTGCGACCAATCTGGATCAGCTCAAAGAAAACATTCAGGCGTTTGACGTGAATCTGTCTGAAGAAGTCTTGCAGGGCATTGAAGTGATTCACCGTCAGCAGCTCAATCCGGCACCATAATCGTTTAAGTGTTCTCTTTAAATGCCCTCCAAGTGAGGGTATTTATTGTTTCAATAAAGGATCAAATTTAATGATAAACAATATAGCAAGAAAAGGATAAAGGCAGCATAATCAAAACAAGATTGATCAATAGAATTTGACAAAAATGAATAATGAAACGGATATTTCTAAATCCCAAGTATTAGCTATAGCAATATTCAATCTCGCTGAACAGTTGCAATTGCAAGAATTTGAGCTTGCATTAGTTCTGGATCTATCTAAAGCAGAATTATCGTCAATCATAAATCAAAAAGAATTAGAGCCAAATACTACCGCAGGTAAAAGAGCAATAACTTTAATCAATATCTATCAGGCATTATTTAGTCTGACTGGTGGAGACTTGAGCTGGATGCGCCAGTTTATCAATTCGCCTAACAAGCTTTTAGATGAGCAAACGCCAAGATCCTTGATACAAACAGAACATGGTTTGAGTGCAGTAGTGCGATTACTAGGACGCTTGCAACCGCACTAAAGGTCTTTCTCTATTTTCTACCCAGCCGTAAAATAGCAGAGTCAATTAAATCAGATATTAATTATTGATCTTCACTTTAAAAATTCTACTTTCGCTCACTTGAAATATTTTCCTGGAATACCAATATTAATACTGATAACTCTGTCCATTATTAAATTAAGTTTTTGAAAAATAAATAAAAAAATTATTTGAAATTTTATTTCCAGCACCCATATATTCATCAAGTAGAAAATTTGTTGTGAGGAATAACAAGAATGCGTTTTGAGAAATTTACCAATCGCTTACAGCAAACCCTTTCCGATGCGCAATCTCTGGCAATGAGCAAGGATCATGCTGCCATTGAAGGGATTCACATCTTGTCCACCTTGATGGAAGAAGCATCGAATGTGAGCTTGCTGCAACAGGCAGGAGCAAACCTGCGTGAACTGCAAAGCAAAGTACAAACTGCGCTAAATAATGTAGCTACGCTCGGCAATCCCTCTGCCGATATCAATATCAGTCAGGAAGCAGCCAAAGCTCTGCATCTTGCGGACAGTTATGCACAGAAAGCAGGAGATGAGTTCCTGTCTACAGACTGGGTATTACTGGCACTTGCAGAAACGGGTGCCACCAAAACCTTATTAAATAGTGTTGGCGTAAAAACTGAAAATTTACGACAGGTTATTAATCAAATTCGAGGCGATGAAAAAGTCATGAGCAATAATCATGAAGATCAACGGGACTCACTGAATAAATATACGATTGATTTAACTGAACGTGCCATGTCAGGCAAACTTGACCCGGTGATTGGTCGTGATGATGAAATCCGTCGTACGATTCAGGTGCTGTCACGCCGTACAAAAAACAACCCGGTACTGATCGGTGAACCGGGTGTCGGTAAAACTGCGATTGTCGAAGGTCTGGCACAACGTATTGTCAATGGTGAAGTTCCAGAAGGCCTGAAAGGCAAACGCGTTCTGTCACTGGACTTGGGTTCATTGTTAGCTGGTGCCAAATATCGTGGTGAGTTCGAGGAACGTCTAAAAGCTGTTCTGAAAGATCTGGCTAAACATGAAGGCGAAATCATCCTGTTCATTGACGAGCTGCATACATTGGTCGGTGCCGGTAAAGGTGATGGTGCTATGGATGCGGGTAACATGCTGAAACCTGCATTAGCGCGCGGTGAATTACGCTGTGTCGGTGCAACGACTCTGGATGAATACCGTCAGTACATTGAAAAAGATGCAGCCTTAGAGCGTCGTTTCCAGAAAGTGCTGGTGGATGAACCAAGCGTGGAAGACACCATTGCGATCCTGCGTGGTCTGAAAGACCGTTATGCGACTCACCATGGTGTGCAGATTCTGGACTCAGCAATTATTGCTGCGGCGAAAATGTCACATCGTTACATCACTGACCGTCAATTGCCGGATAAAGCCATTGACCTGATTGATGAAGCAGCATCCCGTATCAAAATGGAGCTGGATTCTAAACCTGAAGCACTGGATAAACTCGAACGCCGTCTGATTCAGCTGAAGATGCAGCTTGAAGCGGTGAAAAAAGATGCAGATTCTGGTGCGCAGGGCGAAGTGAAACACCTGGAAGAGCAGATTGCCACTGTAGAGAAAGAGTACAGCGAACTGGAAGAAATCTGGCGTGCCGATAAAGCGCTGGTAGCAGGCAACAAAGATATTCAGGTGAAACTGGATCAGGCTCGCATTGCGCTGGAAAAAGCCCAGCGTGAAGGTGATCTGGCTGAAGCAGCACGTTATCAATACGGTGTGATTCCGGAACTGCAAAAACAGCTGGAACGCATTGAAGCGGCTGAAGAAAGTGAAGCACCAAAACTGCTACGTGACAAAGTCACTGACAATGAGATCGCTGAAGTAGTCAGTGCTGCGACCGGTATTCCTGTGGCGAAAATGCTGCAAGGTGAGCGTGACAAACTGCTGCATATGGAAGACTTCCTGCATAACCGTGTTGTTGGTCAGGAAGAAGCCGTAGTAGCTGTATCTAATGCTGTACGTCGTTCACGTGCCGGCTTGTCAGATCCAAACCGTCCAAGTGGTTCATTCCTGTTCTTGGGCCCAACAGGTGTAGGTAAAACAGAATTGACCAAAGCCTTGGCGAACTTCCTGTTCGACAGTGACGATGCCATGATTCGAATCGACATGTCCGAATTTATGGAAAAACATTCGGTGAGCCGCTTGGTCGGTGCGCCTCCGGGCTATGTCGGTTATGAAGAAGGTGGTGTGCTGACTGAAGCGGTGCGCCGTAAACCATATAGCGTAGTGTTATTTGATGAGGTCGAAAAAGCGCATCCGGATGTATTTAACATTCTGCTGCAAGTGCTGGACGATGGTCGTCTGACCGACTCACAAGGCCGTGTGGTGGATTTTAAAAATACCGTGATTGTGATGACTTCGAACTTGGGTTCACAAGATGTCCGTGAGCTGGGTGATAAAGCAACTCGTGAAGAAGTCCGTACAGTGGTGATGAATGCGGTATCGGAACATTTCCGTCCAGAGTTTATCAACCGTATTGACGAGCTGGTGGTGTTCCATGCACTGGAAAAAGACCAGATCCGTGGTATTGCCGATATTCAGTTGAACCGCTTGCGTCAACGTCTGGCAGAACGCGATATGCGTCTGTCTGTGGATGACAGTGCTTTCGATCAGTTAATCGAAGCTGGTTTCGATCCGTTGTATGGTGCGCGTCCATTAAAACGTGCGATCCAGCAACGTATTGAAAATGGTTTGGCACAAAGCATCCTGGCAGGTGAGTTTGGCCCTGGTGATACCATCGTCGTTCGAGGTGAAAGCGGTGAGCTGGTCTTTGAAAAATTGAAACTCAGCTAATACCAGTTTTCCTCGCAACAAAAAACCCAGCCTAGGCTGGGTTTTTCTTTATCTTATATTCACACCTTACATTTTTGGATGAGTAATTTTCCAGGCACGGTGAATTTTCTGGTTACGCTTGAAGTCTGGACCAATGGTTTCATGCGTGATTTCTTCCACGTCATATAAACCTTCAATCATTTCATCCATTTCGAAACCACGGTAGTTGTTCGAGAAATACAACGTACCGTCAGTGGTTAAACGGTTCATGGCACGTTTCAATAAAGAGACGTGGTCACGCTGAACGTCGAAAGTCCCGTAGAATTTTTTCGAGTTAGAGAATGTCGGTGGATCGATAAAGATCAGGTCATATTGTTCATGACCTTCTTTCAGCCATTCAAAACAGTCAGATGCAAAGAATTGATGTTGTTGATCGGCATGATCTACAGTCAGACCATTTAGCACAAAGTTCTCTTTTGACCAGTTCAAATAAGTATTAGACAAATCCACGCTGGTGGTACTCGCTGCACCGCCTAAAGCTGCATGTAAGCTCGCCGTAGAAGTATAGCTGTACAGATTCAGGAAGTGCTTGCCTTTGGCTTCTTTGGCAATACGCAAACGTATCTGACGGTGATCCAGGAACAAACCAGTATCCAGATAGTCGGTCAGGTTGACCAGAATCTTGGCTTGGCCTTCCTGGACGATAAAACGTTTAGACGCTGTACTTTGTTTGGTGTACTGGTTTTTACCTTCCTGACGGGCACGGGTCTTTATAAAGATCGCATCACGGCCCAAACCGGTTACGGCGCGAATCGCCTGTAGAGCCAGGTTAAAACGTTTTTTAGCTTTTTCAGGATCAATTTTCTTCGGTGGTGCATATTCCTGAACATGCAAACGTTCGCCGTATAGATCAACTGCTACGTTAAAGTCCGGCAAGTCCGCATCATACAAACGCAGACAGTGAATATTTTCTTTTACCGCCCATTTTTTCAGGGTTTGCATATTCTTGGTCAGGCGGTTGGCAAATTCCATCGCACCTTCGATCGGCTCGAATTGTTGTGGCTGCCAGCTTTCCAGGAAAGGACGTGTGACTGCTGCTGGTTTTACTGTACCAAAACGGATATAGATCGGCAGTTTACCGTTCATCAAACGCAGAATTTGTGGATCATTGAAAGCCAAGACATCGGCCTGTTCTACCTGAGCAGCAATGACTGCCGCTTTCTGATTCGGGAAATTCTTTTGCAGCAGATTAGACAGACCCAGATACAAGGCACGGTTAGAGGCTTTATCACCTAAACGCTCACCGTACGGTGGATTGGTGACGAAGAACACTTTCTTGCCTTCAGCCTGGAAATCTGGCCAGTCATTCAAAGTACGCTCTTCGATCTTGATCTGATCGAGGGCTGATTCAAAACCTGCCGCAATAATATTCTGTTTAGTGGCTTTCACCGCTTCCCAGTCTGCATCGAAAGCATAGAATTTTGGTAATGGGTTTTCTAGCGCAGCTTTATGACGTTCAGCCGCTTCAGCTTTAATCCCCATCCACAATTCATGATCATGACCATTCCAGCCATTAAATCCGAAACGACGAACCAGACCTGGGGCACGATCCGTCAGAATCATCAGGGATTCAATGATAAACGTCCCTGAACCACACATTGGATCAACCACAATATCCGGGTTGATGTCTTTCAGGCCGCCTTTTTGCAGGATCGCAGCCGCCAGATTTTCCTTAATTGGTGCTTCAGTCATAAAGCGGCGATAGCCACGTTTATGCAGGGAATCACCAGATAAATCTAAACAATAAGTGTGTTCTTTTTTACCGGCCAGAATGTACATGGTAATTTCTGGCTGTTTGGTATCAATACTTGGACGTTTGCCCACAGCTTCCATAAAGGAATCGACGACACCATCTTTGGCACGTAGAGTTGCAAACTGGGTGTTGACCTTAATATCACGTTCAACGTGCAGACGAATCGCAAAGGTGCTTTGTGGTGCAAAAATCAGTGACCAGTCGAAGCTCATCGCACCTTCATAAAGCTCTTCTGCAACATCACGCGCATCGTGGGAGAATTCGATTTCATGCGTGTGAATTGGCATCAGGACACGAGAAGCCAGACGAGACCACATACAAATGCGGTAAGCATTTTCAAGCGTGCCTTTGAAGGTCAGACGACCTGGGAAACGTTCAATATCCTGAACACCTAAACCTTTGATTTCTTCTTCTAATAAGGTTTCCAGACCATCGGCACAGGTGACCCAATAATTGCTTAAACGTGAAGAGGTATTCATAAAATAGAGAGACCGGAAAAGAATAAATAAAAAACTGCGCTCAGTTTAGCGTATTTTGCCTGTTAAAGCTTTGGAAATTTTTTAAATTCGAGCATATACAGCCTAGTTTTACTCATCCTAAAAAGCGCTAAATGTTGACTTAAAAAGTAAACTAAAAATTGACGAGAGATATAAAATTACAAAATACCAAGAATGAAAATATTTTGAATAAAACCTTTATTTTATAGATGGGTATGTGATGATTATTAAACTAATTCGCAATCTAGATCTTCAATTGCAGCCATGTTGTATGTGTGATTTAAAAAATAAATAATCGGGTTATTGATGTGATGGATCTGATGCCGGATCGTTTATATACACCTTATGGCATCAACATTACTCTAAAAGTAAAAGCTAAAATTGGGTCACTTATGTCAAGTGATCGAGACTAAGAATTGATTAGCCAGACGAAGATCGAATCTAAAACAAAAAAGACGCTGACCTAATATTGCTCAGGGGTAGATCAGTTTTCATTCATATCAATTTATAACTCACATAACTTATTTATTAATTTTGGTACGTTTATTGCTCTATCTAATATCAATGAAGCTGTAATGCTGAGGGGAATCATTACAGCTTCATCTTTATTTTTAATTATTATTTCGGAGGGGTTTAGATGTTGGATCTTCAATTACGCAGGAATGAGGCATTTTCAATCGCTACCTTGATCTATGCACGGTTAAGACGAGTAACTGGGCGAGTGATTGATGCCATGTATCTTGCAGAAAATATCCACTATGCAAAGCATGTGATTGGGCTGGCAGAGCAGACTGAAGATCCTGAATTATTACATCTAATCAACCGTTTAAAAACCACTCTGGATTTATCGTCATTTTCAGAACTGCAGGCTGAAGAACAGGCGGAAAAGGAACTGATTTCTGTGGAACCAAGTGAAGAAGATATCTATCGCGCACAGGTTTCACATCATTATATTGGCGCATTGCGCTAATTGGGGGATTGAGTGTGGATGCTCCAGACTGAAGCACTCATGTTTAAATGAAAAAACAAGCATATAGATAGACAGGTTAAATTATCTTATTGAAAAAATACATGGGAATTTAAATTTCCATTCTTATTACCGAGATGGTTTTTGTACAACCGAGCTTTTTATCAACTATAAAGATTCGCTAATCTCTGTATAATACGTTGACTTAACGTATAAGGAATCTCTCATGCACTTGGCGGCATTGCATACACCGAGCCAGATTCAACTCAACAAAGCAGGTAATCTTAAACATTTCCTGACCATCGAAGGTCTTTCTAAAGAAACTCTTACAAAAATACTGGACACTGCGTTGTCCTTTTTTAATGACCAAAATCAGCTGATCACCAATAATTTGCTCGAAGGCAAAACGGTGATGAACCTATTTTTTGAAAATTCTACCCGAACGCGTACTACTTTTGAGGCAGCGGCCAAACGTCTGTCTGCCAACGTGCTGAATATCGATATTGCCCGTTCAAGCACCTCTAAAGGTGAAACTTTACGTGATACCTTGTGGAATCTTGAAGCCATGGCGGCAGATATTTTCGTGGTACGTCATTCATCTTCAGGTGCAGCGCACTTTATTGCCAAAGATGTCTGTCCAAATGTCGCCATCATTAATGCAGGCGATGGCCGTCATGCCCATCCAACTCAAGCGATGCTGGATATGCTGACCATTCGCCGTGAAACCAATAAAAAATTCGAAGATATGTCGATTGCGATTATTGGCGATATCAAGCATTCGCGTGTAGCACGTTCAGATGTGGCGGCACTGCAAACCTTAGGCTGCAAAGATATTCGCGTGATTGCACCGAATACGTTATTGCCATACGGTTTTGATGACTACAGTGAAGATGTACGCCTGTTCAATAATATGGAAGATGGCATCAAAGACTGTGATGTGATCATTACCTTGCGTATTCAAAACGAGCGTATTGATTCGCCAGCGCTGTCTTCTCAGGCTGAATTCTACAAAATGTATGGCCTGAATAAAGAACGTCTCGCCATGGCCAAGCCGGATTGTATCGTGATGCATCCAGGACCAATGAACCGTGGTGTGGAAATTGATTCCAGTATTGCAGACGGTCCGCAATCCGTGATTCTGAAACAGGTTACTAACGGGATTGCAGTACGTATGGCGGTACTGGCTCTTGCGATGCAGGGTCAGTTACAGGAACAGGGTTTGATTGAAGCGATTGCGGTATAAGGAATAAGTCATGTCTATTGTAAAAATTGAAAATGTCCGTGTTCTTGACCCAATCCAAAACACTGATTCAGTCGAAACGGTTTATCTGGAAAATGGTAAACGTATTGCAGAAACTGCTCACGTCTCTGAAACCATTGATGGGCAGGGCAAATGGCTGATGCCCACTATGGTGGATCTATGCGCACGTTTACGTGAACCGGGCCAGCAGCAACACGGAACTTTAAAGTCTGAAGGTAAGGCTGCACGTGAAAACGGTATTCTGCATGTCTTTACCCCGCCAGATTCCAAACCGATTGTGCAGGATAATGGTGCGCTGATTCATGGTCTGGTTGAAAAAGCCATGCTGGATGGCGGTATTTATTTACAGGTGATCGGTGCGCAAACCCAAGGTTTGCAAGGTCAGCAACCGGCCAATATGGCTGGTTTGAAAAAGGGCGGTTGTACTGCGGTTTCTAATGCCAGTGCGCCGTTTGCCAATGATGATGTGGTATTGCGTACACTTGAATATGCAGCGGGTTTGGATCTGACTGTAGTGTTCTATGCAGAAGAGCCGCAAATTGCCAAAGATGGTTGTGTGCATGAAGGCTTTATTGCTTCGCGCCAAGGTTTGCCAATGATTCCATCGCTAGCGGAAACTGTGGCCATTGCCAAATACCTGCTCATGATTGAAGCAACTAAAGTACGCGCTCATTTCGGTTTGTTATCTTGTGGTGCATCAGTAGAACTGATCCGTATTGCTAAAGAAAAAGGTCTGCCAGTAACTTGTGATGTCGCAATGCACCAATTGCATCTGACTGACCATCTGATTGATGGCTTTAACTCTCTTGCACACGTGCGTCCACCATTACGTTCTGAATCTGACAAAGAATTACTGCGTCAGGGCGTAAAATCTGGTGTGATTGATGCGATCTGTACCCATCATGAACCCCTGAGCAGCTCTGCCAAAATGGCACCCTTTGCGGAAACACAGCCTGGCTTTACCGCGTTTGATACCTACGTACCGTTCGGTATCCAACTAGTGAATGAAGGCTTCTTTACGCCGTTAGAATGGGTGGAGAAAGTCACAGTTGCTCCCGCGAAAGTCGCTAACATGTTTAATCGCTGGAAGGCAGAAGCTGGCTGGGTACTGGTTGATCCAGAACAGGAGTGGACGCTGAGTAAAGAAACGATCGTTTCTCAAGGTAAAAATACACCACTGCTCAATCAAAAAGTGAAAGGTAAAGTGCTGCAAACTTTTATTGCTGCATAACACTTACATTTCGCGTTTACAAAAAGTCAGCTTCGGCTGACTTTTTTATATCTTAATTAAAATACTAGAAAAGTTAGCCTTACATAAACAGTGAAACTTTATGATATCAGTACAATTATTAACATTCCAAAGAGGGTGGGTCGCTACACTGATTAAATATTAAACATTATAAATCAGAATAATGGTGATCTTGATGAATACAGATTTAATTGAACGTTTAAAGAGTGATGTGACCGCCATTGTGCTGCAAGGTGAAACAGAACATCTATTTGCCAAGGATCAGGCCTTAGCCCAATTCTATCCTGTATTGTTAAGTATTCTTCGTGCAAGACCGGCCTGGATTGAAAGTCTGGGTCAGCAACTTAATCCCAAGATTGATGAATTATTTAATAATAATCCGACCCTAAAACAACAATTCCTGGCTCAGTTAGATTCAACTGCACCTCAAGATGAAATTGAACAGACCCTGAACCGGGCAATTGTTCCAACCATGAACTTCTTGCAAGCAGAAGCGGGTGCACCCACTGCTGAAGCAGTAGGCCATTTGTTAGATACCCATGCAGACTCGATTCAACGGGCATTACCAGTCTGGGCTGGCCCCATACTGGCATCTCTAGGCGTATCTCCGCTGGCGGGACAAAATCTGAACCGCGCACCGGGTCTGGCTTCCGAACCGGAAGCAGAACCAGTACTGACTGAAGAGAAAAAGGCAGTGGTGTTCTGGCCTTTTATTCTCCTCGTGATTATTGCGGCGATTATCTTATTCTTCTTCCGTGGATGCCTGCGTGATGATGATCCGGATGAATTGCGAAATGCCCAAGCAGTGAGTGAAGCTGCTGCAACGAACCCTGCAATTCTCAAAATCAGCACCGGTAGTCAGGGTGAAATCGTCAACTGTCAGGTACAGATGAATGATTCGAAATATATGCAGATTTTGCAAAATGAAATCAAACAGATCTTTAATTACAGTATTGGCTGTGGTGCAGTAGCCAATGAGAATTACCACTCAGAATTTATTGATCAGGATACGATTCCATCTGTATTGAAACTGCTGCAAGGCATGTCAAATGTGACTTTGACTTGGGCGGGTAATCAGGTGTCTGTACAGGCAGCAAACAGTGCGGATGCACAGCGTTTGGCAGGTCAGATTCGTGGTCTGGCTAAAAATGTAGAAGTCGTGACCCAAAAACCAGTGGATATGGATGAGGCGATCAATACAGCCAATACCGAGGCTAAAAAAGCTTTAGACGAACTTCAGATGGAGAATATTGAGGCATTGGATGTTGCTACTGCCTTAAACCTGCAACTTATTCATTTTGCGACAGGTTCTACAGAAATTCCTGAAGTGAATAAAAGCTTGCTGGATCAGACCGCAGCTTTATTGCAATATGCCAAAGATGTACGTCTAACCGTAATAGGCCATACTGATACGGAAGGCAGCAGCACTCAAAATCAGGAGCTATCTTTAAAACGTGCTCAAGCCATTGTGAATTATCTGGTACAGAAAGGGGTGAATCCGGCACAATTACAACCTGTAGGTATGGCGGCGAATCAGCCTGCTCAACCGAATGCAACCTCGAACGGTCAGTATCAAAATCGTCGTGTAACTTTTGAAGTTATGAGTACCGAAGATGGTCGTGTACATACTGTAGATAATGAAGGCGTAGTTGAAAAGAAAGCCAGCTAAATAATTCTTTCATCATAAAAAAGGACGAATGATTCGTCCTTTTTTATTTGTTATGAATTAAGAGAAGACAGGTGGGGTATAAGTCAGGGTTCTTCCTAGAAACCAGAGCAAGAATAGTACCAATGGAAGATGAAAGACCAGTTGGGTCACTGTAAAACCAATCACATCTTTGGCTTTTAATTTTAAGATACCCAGCATAGGGAGCATAAAGAAAGGATTGATCAGATTGGGCAAGGCTTCGGCCGCATTGTAAATCTGGACAGACCAGCCCAGATGCACTTTCAGGTCATGTGCAGCCTGCATCACATAAGGCGCTTCAATAATCCATTTTCCTCCACCAGAAGGAATGAAGAAGCCTAGAATCGCTGAATAAATTCCCATCACCACTGCAAAGGTTTCCTGCGAGGCAATCGAAACGAAGAACTCGGCGATATAGTGCGATAGGGACAGGTCAGCAGAATTCAGGGCATTGGTCATCATAAAGGCGATGCTGCCATAAAGCGGAAACTGGATCAGCACCCCTGAAATGGCCGGCACAGCTTTGGACACAGCATTGAGAAAATTACGTGGTGTACCATGTAAAGCTACACCCAAAATCAGAAAGATAAAGTTATAGGTGTTTAAGCTGGAGATTGCCAGAATAGGATTACTTTTGGAAAACTCGTTAAACATCCAGACCAGACCCAGAACCACAATCAGAATACTTAAGATTGGCGAGTTTTCCAGCCAGTCACCCGGCCGTTTATGGGTCACGGTTTCAGTCTTTTCTTCTTCAATCTGGATCGGGAAGTGATCAATAGTTTTAATATGATTGCCTTTGGGCGCAGACCAGTAAGCAATGGCAATCGAAGCAATAATCAAGACTGCTGTCATGATCATGGATTGCGGCAGGAAAATCGTTTCGGTAAAAGGAATCACACCAGTCAGATTATAAAGCGGTTCTGGTAGGCTGGATTTGTTGGCTTGTAATTGCGCGGCAGAGGAGCTGATGCCGAGCGCCCAGGTTGCACCCATTCCGATAATCGCTGCTGCGGCAGCTGCACGGTAATCCATATTCAGCTCTTTACGCTGCGCCAGTGCAATCACTAGAAGAGCAGTTAGTACTGTACTCATCGCCCAGTTAATCAGGGAAATCAGTAGACTAACTGTGGCGACAAGAACGATGGCTCCACGTCCAGAATGAGGAATGCGCGCCATTTTCTGAATCAGTAATTGCATCGGTTTGGAAACTGAAACTACATAACCGACCACGATCAACATGCACATCTGTAAGGTAAAGGGAATCAGACTCCAGAATCCGTCACCAAATGAAATCGCGACGTCTTGTGCCGGCGCACCAATGCCAATCGCGGCAATCGCAACGATGATGACACCGAGTAGGGCAAAGATATAAGAGTCCGGAAACCATTTTTCAGACCAGTCGCTGACGCGCATGGCAAAGCGCTGCAAGATATTTTGTTGAGTTTGCATGATTAAAATCCATTTATTCTGCATTTGTTATTAAGAAGCGGCTTTCTTCAGCCAAAAAGAAACCCTTAAAATTTTTCATTTTAAGGGCTGGGAAAAATCAGGCTGCTTTACGGAGTAAAGGTACGCCGGTGACTTTCTGAATTTCATCAAAACTGACATCGGGTGCCAGTTCTACAAGTTGAATACCTTCAGGTGTGACATCCAATACACCTAAGTCAGTAATAATCCGGTTCACTACGGCCTGGCCAGTAAGCGGAAGACTACATTGTGAGACAATTTTAGGCGTACCATCTTTAGCGCAGTGTTCCATCAGCACCACAACTTTTTGTACACCCGCGACCAGATCCATGGCACCACCCATCCCTTTGACCTTTTTGCCCGGAATCATCCAGTTGGCCAGATCACCAGTTTCAGACACTTCCATAGCCCCCAGAATAGCGATATTGACATGACCGCCACGGATCATGGCAAAGGAGTCGGCACTGGAAAAGAAAGATGCACCTTTGCGGGCAGTTACCGTCTGTTTGCCAGCATTGATCAGGTCGGCATCCACAGTCTCTGCCGTTGGAAATTCTCCAATACCCAGCAGACCATTCTCAGACTGAAGCCAGACATTAATATTCTCTGGAATATAATTTGCGACTAAGGTTGGCAGACCAATACCCAGATTCACATAGAAACCGTCTTCAAGTTCCTGTGCGGCGCGCTGCGCCATTTCATTACGTGTCCAAGCCATGATCAAGCCTCCGCCTTTAAAGTCATCTGTTCAATGCGTTTTTCCGGTTGGGTATTCAGTACAATCCGGTTCACATAAATACCTGGAAGATGAATTTCATCTGGATCAAGGGCACCGATCTCGACAATTTCTTCAACTTCAGCAATGGTCACTTTACCAGCCATGGCACAGACCGGATTGAAGTTCTGGGCAGTTTTACGGAAAATCAGGTTGCCGGCTTTATCGGCCTTATAAGCTTTAACCAAAGCTACATCAGCAGTTAAGGATTCTTCCAGAATATAAGACTTGCCATTGAATTCGCGGACATCTTTACCTTCAGCAATGACGGTTCCAACACCGGTCGCGGTATAGAAAGCGGGAATACCTGCACCACCGGCACGTAATTTTTCAGCTAAAGTTCCTTGCGGGGTCAGTTCAACTTCAAGTTCACCGCTTAAGTATTGGCGTTCAAATTCCTTATTCTCGCCTACATAGGAAGAGATCATCTTTTTAATCTGTTTGGTTTCCAGCAATAGCCCCAAGCCAAAGCCATCGACACCGGCATTATTGGAAATACAGGTGAGACTTTTGGCACCGGTTTCTTTTAAAGCTGCAATTAGGGCTTCTGGAATACCACATAGACCAAAACCGCCTACCGCCAAGGTATGTCCATTCTGAACCACGCCGTCTAAAGCGGCTTTTGCACTGTCATACACTTTATTTGACATTTTTACCTCGATTTATTCTTCTCTTACAGATCTCTTTCATCTAAAGATCTGCTGATTTCTATCCATGAGGACTTATAGAGTGTCCGGCTATTTTAAGTTTTTAAGCACAGGCTTTTTGCCAATAGGCATTGGCATAATTGGATGGATTATTGCGTTGTAATACCTCGCTGATATTACGGCTGGCCTGCATCAAAGCATCCAGTTGAATACCGGTTTCAAAGCCCATCTTGGAGAGCAGGTAATACAGGTCTTCAGTTGAAACATTGCCGGAAGCACCTTTGGCATAAGGACAGCCACCGAGACCGGCAATAGAGGAGTCAAATATCCGAATCCCTTGCAGCAATGACTGGTAAATATTAGCGATGGCCATGCCATAGGTATTATGAAAATGACCGGCTAGCACTTTACTATCAATTTCTGAAAGACAGGCATCCCAGACGTTCTTCACGCGATCCGGAGTTGCCGTACCAATGGTTTCACCTAATGACACTTCATAGCAGCCCATGTCTAGTAGACGCTGTGTAACTTTGACGACCTGCTTCGGATCAATTGCACCTTCATAAGGGCAGTCCACCATACAAGAGACATAGCCACGCACCCTGACATCATTTGCTTTGGCAGCTGCCATCACATCTGCAAACTTCTCAAAGCTTTCATCAATCGAGCAGTTGATATTCCTGTGGGTAAAGCTTTCAGAAGCTGCGGTAAATACCGCAACTTCTTTACAATCCACAGCCAGCGCTGATTCAAAACCTTTCATGTTTGGCGTCAGCAAACTGAACTGGATATTCGGATCTTTAGGCAAGCTGGCAAATAGCGTATCGCTATCTGCCATCTGTGGAACCCATTTGGCTGAAACACAGGAGCCGACCTCAATCGCCTGCAAACCTGTTTTCATCAGGTCCAGAATCAGATTTTTACGGTCATCTAGTGTTAAAGGTGTTTTTTCGTTTTGCAGGCCATCGCGTGGCCCGACTTCTACGATTTTAACGAAATCTGTCATGCAACTTCCTCCGCTAGAGGCTGAAACTCAACCAGTTCATCACCGGCTTTAACCTGATCACCTTTCTGGAAGTATGAGTTTGCGATAATGCCATCATGCGGAGCGCGAATGGTATATTCGATCTTCATTGCTTCCAAGGTCAGCAGTACATCGTCTTTTTTCACTTTGTCATTTGCCGCGACCAGAACCTGAGTAATCACGCCAGGCATTGGCGCAGTCAAGTTATTTTCAGTCCCTTGTTCATCCTGGTTATTAAAGTCATTTTTCAAATAATTGAACTTGTAGCTTTGACCATTCTGGAACAGGGTAATGCCATGCTCAGTCTGGCTAAATGCCAGTTTCTGCTGCTGACCCGCAAGATTTAACTGGAGTAGGTGTTGATCAAGCAGCTCACCCTGGATGGTAAGTGTCTGGCCTTCATAATTTGCCAGGAAACTATTTTCTAGCGCTTTAAAGCTCACCACACGTAAAACGTCATTACATTGTAATTTAATTGTGTAGCTATTTTGCTGATTCAGACGCCAAAATGCCTTTTGCTGCCAGACGGGATTATTGCTAGTCGGGTTTTGAGCCAGACGCGATAACAGTTCAACCAAGGCTGCAGTGACCACTAATTCTGCACTGATATCAGCAGATGGTTTGAGTAGGAACTCTTCTTCACGTTGAATCAGGCCAGTATCGAGATGGGCATTTTTAAATGAATCACATAATACTAAGCGATCAAGAAAAGCGATGTTATTGCCAAGACCATCGACATGAAACTGACCCAAGGCATGATGCATCTGGGTTAAAGCAGCTTCACGGTTTTTGCCCCAAACAATCAGTTTGGCAATCATCGGATCATAATAGGTGCTGATTTCATCACCTTCGACAATGCCACTATCCACACGCACGCTGTCATTTTGTTCTGGATAGTGCAAATAGCTGATCTGACCGATGGCAGGAATAAAACCTTTTTCTGGTTCTTCGGCATAAACACGGGCTTCCAGTGCATGACCGTGTATCTGTAATTCATGCTGCTGTTTCGGTAAAGGTTCACCGAACGCTACACGTAACTGCCATTCCACCAGATCCTGACCGGTGATCATTTCAGTGACTGGATGCTCAACCTGCAGACGGGTGTTCATTTCCATGAAGTAAGCAGTACCGTCTTGCTCAACGATGAACTCGACTGTACCGGCACCGACATAATTTACAGCACGTGCAGCATCAATTGCGGCTTGGCGCATCGCCTCAAGTTTGTCTTCTGGCATTTTAGGTGCAGGTGCTTCTTCCAGAACTTTCTGGTGACGACGCTGCACGGAGCAATCACGTTCAAACAGATGCACATAATTGCCATGTGTATCACCAAAGACCTGAACTTCAATATGGCGTGGCTGCACGACATAGCGTTCAATCAGCACATCTTCATTGCCGAAGCTGGAACGTGCTTCGCTTTTACAGGAAGCGAGTGAACTCAGGAAATCTTCACTACGCTCGACCAGACGCATGCCTTTACCGCCACCGCCGGCACTAGCCTTGATCAGTACCGGATAGCCAATACTGTCTGCCTGCTGTTTCAGGAAATCCGCATCCTGATTGGTACCATGATAGCCGGGGGTTAAAGGTACACCAGCTTTTTCCATTAAGGCTTTAGAGGTCGCTTTCAGACCCATTGCTAAGATCGCATCCACTGGCGGACCAATAAAGACAATGTTGTTATCCTGACAGGCCAGGGCAAACTGGTCATTTTCAGACAGGAAACCATAACCTGGATGAATGGCCTGAGCACCGGTAGTTTTTGCTGCCTGAATAATACGTTCAATCTGTAAATAACTTTGTGCAGCAGGCGATTCACCAATATGGATGGCTTCATCTGCCAGTTTGACATGCTGTGCCTGTGCATCGGCATCGGAATATACGGCAACGGTGGCAATCCCTAACTTTTTCGCTGTACGAATCACACGGCAGGCAATTTCACCACGATTGGCAATTAAAATCTTTTCAAACATCCTACGATCCTTCTTGTTGTTATGCCGTGGTCTTAATCCAGGCCGGGCTTTGTTTGTTTAAAAATGCATTCAGTCCATTTTTCGCCTCATCTCCCTGGCGAACATGGGCAATATGCTGTGCGGTTTTAAACAGCAGATCTTCAGTCAGGACCTGTTGATCGACCAGTTGAATCAGCTGTTTTGAGGCGTTTTGCGCTGCTGGTCCACCGAGTAAGAGCGCTTCCACAATCTCATCAATTTTGCTGTCGAGCTGTTCTGGTGCAGTCACTTCATGTGCCAGACCAATGGTTTTCGCCTGTTCAGCTGAGATTCGCTCAGCAGTCAGGAAATAACGTGAGGCCTGACGGGCGCCAATCGCACGAATCACATACGGACTAATGGTCGAAGGGGCTAATCCTAAACGTACTTCAGACGTTGCAAACTTGGCATCAGTGCTGGCGATACAGATATCACAAGCGGATGCCAGTCCCATACCGCCGCCAAAAGCAATTCCATGGACACGGGCAATCGTCGGTTGTTTCAAGGTCGCCAGACTTTGCAACATTTTTGTCAGTTTGAGAGCATCGGCTTCATTGTCTGCCTGTGAGGCCTGACCGGCCTGTTTCATCCAGTTCAGATCTGCACCCGCAGAGAAGCTTTTGCCTCGGCCTGCCAGAATCACCACGCGTACGTCATCACGCTGATTTAAAGACTGGAAACAGGCATGTAGCTCTTCAATGACCTGGGTATTAAACGCATTATGCAGTTCAGCCCGGTTAATCCAGACCGTTGCCACCTGATTCTGCTGTTCGAGCTGTAAAAATTGATAGTCCATTTTTGTCACCTCTTACATGCGGAACACGCCGAATTTGGTTGGCTGGATTGGTGCATTCATCGCTGCAGCCAGACTTAGGGCCAGGACTTCACGCGATTGCGCTGGATCAATGACACCGTCATCCCATAAACGCGCAGAAGCATAATAAGGATGGCCTTGGCGTTCATATTGGTCACGAATTGGCTGTTTAAACTGGTCTTCTTCTTCAGCTGACCAGGTTCCACCTTTTTGCTCAATCTGATCGCGTTTCAAAGTCGACAATACGCTAGAGGCCTGTTCACCGCCCATCACCGAAATACGTGAGTTTGGCCAGGTCCACATAAAGCGTGGCGAGTAAGCACGGCCACACATGCCATAGTTACCGGCACCAAAAGAACCGCCAATCACCAGAGTCAGTTTAGGCACATTGGCTGTCGCGACGGCCATCACCAGCTTGGCACCATTTTTAGCAATACCTTCATTTTCATACTGACGACCCACCATAAAGCCGGTGATGTTTTGCAGGAAGATCAACGGAATATTGCGCTGGGTACACAGTTCAATAAAATGTGCGCCTTTTTGTGCTGACTCAGAGAATAAAATTCCATTGTTGGCAATAATTCCAACTGGCATTCCATAGAGCTTGGCAAAGCCAGTGACCAGGGTAGTCCCAAAGCGTGCCTTGAATTCGTCAAAGCGTGAACCGTCGACAATACGCGCAATCACTTCACGGATATCAAACGGTTTACGTGCATCGCTTGGCACAATGCCATATAGTTCTGAACTGTCAAAACGCGGTGCTTCAATTTCATCTGCAGTTTTATTTGGCTTTTTATTCAGGTTCGCCACAATGTTGCGGGCAATGGCAATTGCGTGTTCATCATTTTCTGCCAGATGATCGGCAACCCCAGATAAACGGGTATGTACATCACCACCACCTAAGTCTTCACTAGAAACCACTTCACCGGTTGCCGCTTTCACCAGAGGAGGGCCGCCGAGGAAAATCGTGCCTTGATTACGCACAATAATGGTTTCATCTGACATCGCTGGCACATAAGCACCACCTGCCGTACAGCTACCCATTACCACTGCAATCTGGGCAATACCCAGACTCGACATACGTGCCTGATTGTAAAAGATACGACCGAAGTGATCACGATCCGGGAAGACTTCATCCTGTAAAGGTAAATAAGCACCGCCAGAATCGACCAGATAAATACATGGCAAATGATTCTGTTCGGCAATTTCCTGGGCACGTAAATGCTTTTTCACCGTAAGGGGATAATAAGTCCCGCCTTTGACTGTGGCATCATTGGCCACGATCATGCAGGTCACACCATTGACCTGACCTACACCTGCGACCACACCTGCTGCAGGAACATCATCCTGATAAACCTGATAGGCAGCCAGTTGACCGATTTCCAGAAAAGCCGTGCCTGGATCAATTAAATGATTAATCCGTTCACGCGGCAGTAATTTGCCGCGATCCAGATGTTTCTGGCGGGCATTTTCTCCGCCACCCAAGGCAATTTTTTCTACTTTCTGTTTCAGATCATCCACCAGTTGCAGCATGGCAGCCTGGTTGGTCTTAAACTCTTCACTACGTATATTGATTTTGCTCTGTAACTGATTCATGACGAACATCCTTGTTTTATTCTAAGTGTTAATGTTTAGGCTGTTTCGTTGAAGAGCTCACGGCCAATGAGCATGCGGCGGATTTCGGAAGTTCCGGCGCCAATTTCATAGAGTTTGGCATCGCGCCATAAACGGCCTGCAGCAAATTCATTGATATAACCGTTCCCACCTAGGGTCTGAATGGTTTCACCCGCCATCCAGGTGGCTTTTTCAGCGGCATATAAAATGGCACTGGCAGCATCTTTACGCAGGCTACGGCTATGATCGGCCTTGTCACATTCAGCACCAACGGCATACACCAGCGCCTTACATGCCAGCCAGGTAGAGTACATGTCAGCAATTTTGCCTTGCATCAACTGGAATTCGCCCAGTGCCTGACCAAATTGTTTACGGTCATGAATATAAGGAATCACGGTATCCATGCAGGCATCCATAATGCCCAGTGGGCCAGCACTCAGAACCGCACGTTCATAGTCCAGACCACTCATCAGCACTTTAGTCCCATTGCCGACACCGCCAAGCACGTTTTCTTTCGAAACTTCGACATTGTCAAAAAATAGGGGATAAGTATTGGAACCGCGCATACCCAGTTTATCTAAATGGGTGCCGTGGCTAAAACCTGGCATATTTTTCTCAACCAGGAAGGCGGTCATGCCTTTGGCGCCAGCTTGTAAATCGGTTTTAGCATAGACCACAAGTACATCGGCATCACCGCCGTTAGTGATCCACATCTTGGAACCGTTGAGTAGATAATGATCGCCTTTGTCTTCAGCTTTCAGTTTCATGCTGACTACATCTGATCCGGCATTCGGCTCAGACATGGCCAGTGCACCGACATATTCGCCAGAAATCAGTTTTGGCAGGTAGCGCTGCTTCTGTTCTTCATTACCATTTCGCTTAATTTGGTTAACACATAGGTTAGAATGGGCGCCATAGGACAAACCAATGGATGCTGAAGCACGGGAAATTTCTTGCATGGCAATAATATGGGCCAGATACCCCAGATTGGTACCGCCATATTCTTCACTGACCGTTAAACCAAGTAGGCCCATATCACCAAATTTTTTCCAGAGGTGAGCCGGGAATTCATTGTCACGGTCAACTTGCTGGGCAATTGGGGCAATTTCCTTGGCGCAAAATGCGACCACTGAATCACGAAGCGCAATAAGAGTTTCATCCAAACCGAAATCTAAGCTTTGTAAATTCATTCTTCATCCATCCTGAGATTATATTTGTTGTGTCCAAAAGCATTTTTGTTGTGCTTGTTTTTTTAACATACAACGAAAAATTAAAAAAGTGAACCTATATTCACAAAATGATTTACAATTCATTTTATCTGGTTGAGAATAAGATTATGAGTTATAAAAGATCATCACTGATGCAGGAACGAATGGAACAAAATCGTTTGTCGATTTTACAGTCTGCTCGTGAACTGATTACTCAAGGGGGCTTTAAAGAGGCGTCGATTCAGGCGATTGCAGAACGCGCAGGCGTTTCTACAGGGCTGGTCTATCGATATTTTGAAAACAAAAGCCAGATTTTGATTGAGGTTTTGTCGGCAGCGATTCAGCATGAAGTTGGAATTCTTGTTTCCATTGCCGGGTCGGATTTATCGCCAAAACTGAAATTGCAAAAATCTGTTACAACTTTTGTGAAACGTGCCATGAATAGCCCCCAGTTGGCGTATTCACTTATGTTTGAACCGGTTGATCCGGAAATGGAACATGAGCGTTTTCGCAGTAAACAGCTGCTTAAACAAAGCATTAAGGAAATCCTGGCCGAAGGAAAGGTGAATGGAGAGTTCGAGTTTGAAGATTTAAATACGGCAGCTTTGGGTGTGGTCGGTGCCATGACCTTTGTCGTGATTGAACCTTTAAATCCGTCCCGTAATGTAATGTTTGATCAGAACTACAAGGATCACTTTGTCAAACAGATTGCCGATTTTTGTGTTAACGCAGTACATCGACAGGAGGGAAATTCAGCAGCATAGACGCACAAAAACAGGCACATAGACAAGGTCGTCGTGGTCATAAAACAATTAGTAAAGTTGAAAATCAGAATTACAAAGAATCAAGGAGATCGATTCAATGACACAAGTACGGTTAAGCTATGCCTATGGAACCAGCAGCCAGCCTTTATTGGGTATGACGATTGGTGAAAAATTTGATCAGGCTTGCGAACAATATGCAGATCGCGATGCAGTTGTCAGTATGCATCAGAACATACGCCTGAGTTATCGGCAGCTACAGGATCAGGTCAATGCCTTTGCCTGTCAGCTGCTGAAATTGGGTATGCAAAAAGGTGACCGTCTGGCGATCTGGTCGCCGAACTGTGTGGAATGGACTATTACCCAGTTCGCAGCTTTCAAGGCAGGCATTATTCTGGTTAACCTGAATCCGGCCTATAAAAGCAATGAGCTGGAATATGTCCTGAATAAAGTGTCCTGTAAGGGACTGGTCATTGCATCGCAGTTTAAAACCACGGACTATCAGGAAATCCTGACCAAAATTGCGCCTGAATTAAAACAGGCTGAAAATAAATTACTGAATGCAGAGCGTCTCCCACATTTAAAGCATGTTATTAAAATTGATGAGCAGCAGCATACTGGCATTCATCGTTTTCAGGATTTAATGCCTACACCAAGTGCTCAAGAGCTGGAACAGCTGCAACAGATCTCCACTGATTTGCAGTTCGATGAAACTATCAATATCCAGTTTACGTCAGGCACCACAGGGAATCCTAAGGGTACGATGCTGACCCATAACAATATTTTAAATAATGGTTACTTTGTCGGTGAGGCGATTCACTTAAGTCCGGAAGACCGTGTCTGTATTTCTGTTCCACTATTCCACTGCTTTGGCATGGTAATGGGCAATCTGGCCTGTATTACCCATGGTTCAGCCATGATTTATCCGTCTGCCGTATTTAATCCGCTGGAAACCTTAAAAGCTATTCAGCAGGAAAAATGTACGGCAGCTTATGGCGTACCGACCATGTTTATTGCCGTGCTGGAACATGAACAGTTTGACGATTTTGATCTGTCTAGCCTGCGTACCGGCATTATGGCGGGTAGTCCGTGTCCACAGGAAATTATGCAGCGTGTAATAGAGCGAATGCATATGTCTGAAATTACCATCTGTTATGGCATGACTGAAACAGCACCGGTAAGTGCTCAAAGTTCAACAGAAGACAGTGTTGAACGTCGTGTGAGTACAGTTGGCCGTGTCCATCCGCATCTGGAAGTTAAAATTGTCGATGAAAATGGCAAGGTGGTGCCGCGCGGTCAATTAGGTGAACTCTGTGTGCGGGGTTATTCCGTGATGCTCGGTTACTGGGAGGACCAGGACAAGACCCAAGAAGTCATTGATGCTGCGCGCTGGATGCATACTGGTGATATT
Source organism: Acinetobacter sp. GFQ9D191M (assembly GCF_011174875.1). NCBI lineage: Bacteria > Pseudomonadati > Pseudomonadota > Gammaproteobacteria > Moraxellales > Moraxellaceae > Acinetobacter > Acinetobacter sp. GFQ9D191M. The sequence goes on along the minus strand of NZ_JAALGV010000015.1, from coordinate 9,854 downwards.
GCGGAAATGGATGATGAAGGTTTTGTCAAAATCAAGGGTCGTATCAAGGATGTGGTGATTCGTGGCGGTGAAAACCTGTTCCCGAAAGAAATTGAAGATTTTCTTTATACCCATCCAGCGGTGTCGGATGTGCAGGTGATTGGCGTGCCAGACCATAAATATGGTGAAGAGCTTTGTGCCTGCATTATCCTGCATGAAAATGACCCATGTACCGAAGAAGCCATCCGTCAATATTGTGCTGAGCATATTTCTCACAATAAAGTGCCACGTTATGTGCGTTTCTTCCATGAATTCCCGATGACAGCTTCAGGTAAGGCACAGAAGTTCAAGTTGCGTGAATTTATGCGTGAAGAATTAAATTTAAAAGAGATTGCTTAAATTAATTAAAGCTAAGTTTAAATAGTATTTGATCAGATGACCTGGCGGCATGGATGCCGCCGTTTCATTGTATGGCAAGGATGCCATATCAATGAAACAGAGGGGTTTGGTTACTTTGCCCAGTCAAAGTAACGAAGCACCTGCACAATGGAAGAAGAATCCATCTTGCAAATTGAGGTCATGTATTTAGCAATTTCTTTAAATAGATAAAAATCTATTTCTATATAAATCAGAGTAAACAGATGGCAAAAAACTTTCACAGTGAAGTGGTGGTCGCCAGTTATGATGATCATATCCGTAAACTGATTCCTGGCTATGAACTGGTGCATCAACAGATTGAAGCAATACTCAGTACTGAGCTTCCAGAAAATGCACATATCCTGATCGTGGGTTGCGGTACTGGTTATGAGCTATCTTATTTATTGCAGCAGCATCCCAACTGGACATTTACTGCGATTGATCCTTCCGCTGCGATGCTTGAACAGGCAAGGAAGCATCTGGCTTCTATTGGAGCTGAACAACGAGTTCAGTTTATACAGTGCACCACTCAGGAACTGGATCAGCAGGATACTTTCGATGCTGCACTTGCTATTTTAGTCGCCCATTTTATTCCTGAACCTCAGAAATCTGATTTTTTTCAGGCTATCTATCAGAGCCTTAAAGCTGGCCGGATCGCGTTGACTTATGATCTGATGCAGCCAGAAGGTGAGAATGAATTAAAGGTGATGCAAAAAATGGCACAGCAAACCGGACTTAGTGTGCAGCAAAGCGAAAATATGCTGGCCAGATTGCAGCAGGACTTTTTTCTGATTTCAGCGGAAGATTCAAATGAACTTTTAACAAAAGTCGGATTTAAACAGCACAAAATTTATAGTCAAATCATAAATTATTATGGTTTTTTACTTAGAAAATAAAGATCATGAAACTTTATATGAATTTTAAAGTTTAAGAGAATAATCAAGGAAGTTTAAGAAGAATGTCAGCATATTATAGTTTGATCCAGCGCGAGCAGCATACAGATGGCAGTACTACTGCCTATTATCGTTCCAATATTCATGCTCAAGGTGCGTGGAATCCTCATGAACAGCACATGGCGCCAGCAACCGGTATTCTATGTGTTGAACTGGAACAGTTTCAGCCTAGATCAGAAATGCGCATTGGCCGGGTTGGACTGGATATTTTTGGGCTGATTGCATTTGGTGAATTTTCTATTACTACACGCATGATCCGTCCTGGCAAAACTATTGAACTGATTGAGGCGGAAATGCGTGCCAATGGAAAAACCTGTATCGTTGCTCGTGCCTGGAGGATGCTGACTTCGGATAGCCGGGCCATTGCAGGTATCGAAGATTTTCCGATTGAAAGCCCTGAGTTTTTACCGGTTTGGGAGGGTATGAGTTGCTGGCCGGGTGGTTATATTCAAAGTATTGAAACCCGTGCACATACCGACCATCGTGCAGGTAAAGGTATTGTCTGGCTCAGAAATTCATTGGATATGGTAGAAGGACAACTGACTACAGATTTTAGTCGTTTACTCGGTATGGTCGATACCGCGAATGGCATTGTGCCACGTCAGGATCCAAATGCAGGCTGGGGATTCCCGAATCTGGATTTGCAGATTCATATGCACCGTCTGCCGCAAGGTGAATGGCTGGGGCTGGAAGTGGTGCAACAGTATGGTGAAGATGGGATTGGTCTCACCAGCGGTGTGCTGCATGATATTCACGGGCCTTTCGGTCGCAGTGAACAGATTCTGACCTTACGAAAATTCTAAAACTGATTTAAAAGCAAAAGGATGAATTGATTCATCCTTTTTTTATTGGCATGCTGTGCGCAATGGTTCAGGAATATTGATGAATGCGGATTAGTATTATTGGGGCGGGGCGTGTGGCTTATCATCTTGCCCATGCATTGTCAGCACAACATGAAATTGTACAGATCTACAGCCGGACTCTGGATAAAGCACAGCAACTGGCTGATCAATTTAAAGCGCAAGCCATCGCTCAACCTGAAAATCTGAATCAGGATATAGACTTGATGATCATTGCCGTGAGTGATCAATCAATTGCTGAGGTCATCAGACAAGTCTATTTTTACTTGCAAGATGTGCTGATTGTCCATACTTCAGGCAGTTCTCACCTGAATGTTCTAGCAGATGTACATGCAAAGTCTGGCGTCTTTTATCCATTGCAAACCTTTAGTCTGGAACGTGAAATTGACTGGGAAAATACACCTTTATTTATTGAAGCGTCTGAGCCAGAAGATCAAGAAATCTTAACTCATTTAGCAAATAGCCTAAGCAAACGAGTTTATCAATATAGTTCAGACCAACGTTTGAGCTTACATCTGGCTGCAGTGTTTGCCTGCAATTTTAGCAACTACTGTTATGACATGGCCAAGCAGATTGTGGATGCACAGCAGGTAGACTTTAGCCTGCTTTATCCATTGATTCTGGAAACAGCCCATAAAGCGACGCAAAATGATCCACGCCCGGGGCAGACTGGACCTGCGATGCGTGGTGATCAGAATATTCTGAATATGCATCAGCAGATGCTAGAGCAATCTGAACGACAAGACTTGGCAGATGTATATAAATTATTCAGTCAGCAGATTTTAGAACGCCATAAGAGCTAATAAAAAAGCGCTGAATAATCAGCGCTTTTTAGACTTATAGATATTAAGAAATTTTCTTAAAGATAAAGTCATTAATCTTGTGGCCAGCTTCGATCCCGCGACATTCAAACTTGGTTTGTGGGCGCCATTCAGGGCGAGGGTAGCTGTTGCCTTTACCTGCCAGGTTTTCTAAACGTGGACGTTCTTCCAGAACTTCCAGCATCCACTCAGCATACGGTTCCCAGTCTGTTGCAGCATGGAAAGTACCGCCAAGTTCCAGCTTTTGCTCAACCAATGGCATGCGGTCATGAGATACAAAACGGCGTTTAAAGTGACGTTTTTTCTGCCATGGATCAGGGAAATACAACTGAACGGTGTTGATGCTATTGTCTGGCATTTCACGAAGTACCTGAATCGCATCAGCATCCAATACACGTAAGTTCGTCACGCCAGCCATACCTGCTTCATACACGCACTGCGCAATACCCGGTACATGCACTTCGATTCCGACAAAGTTACGTTCAGGATTCGCTTTAGCCATGAGTACCAGTGAACGACCCATACCGAAACCGATTTCGACAGTCAGCGGACGTTCAGGATGCTCAAAATGCTGACGCAAGTCACCCACCGGATATTCCAAAATTAAGTGACCATATTGTTCAAGCGCAGTACGTTGAGAGGTATTTAATGGCGCTGAGCGGCGCATAAACGTTACAATTTCACGGTGCTCGCTTAAATTGTCCAGCTCCACGACTTGCTGGTCTAATTGATCGTTCGACATAATTTTGGCAAATCTAAAAATTCAGAATGCGGTATTTTAAGTCCTGAGCGGTGCAAGTCAAACTTTTCTCGGTATTTCTCCATAAAAATCGAGTCAGATATCTCAGACAAAATAAAAGAGCCAATCGGCTCTTTTACAGATCAAGCTTGATTAGGTACTAAAACGGTCGATCAAAGTGCTACTGGCTTCATTTAAACCGATTACAGTCACGTCTATGCCTTGGGCTTTAAACTTCTGGATGACGTTATTGAGCATATTTACTGAAGTCACATCCCAGACATGCGCATGGGTCAGATCCAGCTCAACATGATCCAGCTTTTCTTTAAAATCAAAAAACTGGTAGAACTTTTCTGTACTACTGAAAAAGATCTGTCCAGAAATTTTATAGCTACGTGAATTAGGCTTATGCAAATAAGTCGAGACATGTACAGTTCTTTCCAGTTTATTAATAAAAAACAGGGCAGAGAGCAATACGCCGACAAATACACCGAGCGCCAGGTTATGAGTAGCAAGCACGACAATAATCACTGCAATCATCACGGTATTAAATTCTAGCGGATGCTTGCCAAACTGTTTGATTGCACCCCACTGGAAGGTGGTAAATGACACCATAATCATAATGGCTACCAGCGCCGCCATAGGAATATAAGCCAGCCAGTCTTTCAGGAAGACCACCAGACATAGCAAAAACACCCCAGCCACCAGAGTGGATAAACGGGTACGAGCACCTGATGAGACATTGATAATCGACTGGCCAATCATGGCACAACCGGCCATCCCACCCATAAAGCCACTGACAATATTGGCCATACCCTGACCACGACATTCCTGATGACGGTCGCCTTCAGTTCCGGTAACTTCATCAATCACTGTAGTCGTCATCATGCTTTCAAGCAAACCGACAGTGGCTAAAGTAAAGGAATAAGGCAGGATAATCTGCAAAGTTTCCAGATTCAGTGGAATTTCTGGAAGAAGAAAGACTGGCAAGGTATCTGGAAACTGTCCCAGATCGCTCACAGTACGCATATCTGCACCAAGCAATAACGCAAGTGCGCTCAGTACGACGATACAGATCAGAGGCGATGGAATCGCTTTACCGATTTTCGGGATATAAGGAAACAGATAGATAATTGCCAAACCTACTAAAATGAACAGATAACCCGTACTGTCCATCCGGTTAATTTCCGGGATTTGTGCCACAAAAATCAGGATTGCGAGGGCATTCAAGAAACCATACACCACAGCCTGTGATACAAAACGCATCAGCTTGGCAACTTTAAAAAAGCCCGCAATCACCTGAATAATCCCGGTCAGAATTGTGGCTGCAAGCAGGTATTGCAAGCCATGATCCTTGACCAGCGTAATCATCAGTAGCGCCATTGCACCAGTCGCCGCAGAAATCATGGCAGGACGACCACCGAAAAAGGCAATGGACACGGCAATACAGAAAGAGGCATATAAGCCGACTTGCGGATCGACACCGGCAATCGCAGAAAAGGCAATAGATTCAGGAATCAGGGCGAGTCCAACCACCAAACCTGCCAGTACATCAGTCCGGATATTGGAAAACCATTCTTCTTTTTTCAGGTTAATCACGAAATATCATCTAAATTTTGAGAACCTGCGTATCTTAAACAGATACAGATAAAAATCTACACAAGATTGACTTGCAAAAGCCTGTAAATTCCTCAATATTAAATATGTAACTGTGCTGAATCACAGTTACGCTTTTTTGCAATTTACAGGTTTGATCACTTGAAAGTTTGTCAGAAGCGATTTAAAACATTGAGAAGTGTATAACAAGGATCAGAAATGAAGCTTTACTATTCGCCAGGCGCGTGCTCTTTGGCAGCTCATATTATTTTAAATGAAATTAATGTCGATTTTGATTTGGAACGTGTTGACTTAAAAACCCATAAAACAGAAAAAGGTGCAGATTATTACGAAATTAACCCAAAAGGTTATGTACCAGCATTAGAAATTAATCCGGGTTTAATTCTTACAGAAAATGTTGCAATTTTACCGTTTCTTGCTCAACACGATCCAAAACAAGATCTGATTCCACCTTCTGGCATGGGACGTGCCAAAGTGCTGGAGTGGTTAGGTTATCTCAATTCAGAACTGCATGATGCTTATGCTGTATTCTTCACTGGAAAATTATCAGATGAAGCCAAAGAAAAAGCCTATGCAGAAATTGACCGTTTATTGAGTTATATCGATAAGGCCATTGGTGAATCGGACAATGATTATCTGGTCGATGATAATTTCGGTCCGGCAGATGCTTACCTGTTTGTTCTCACCAACTGGTCGAACCAGATTGAACATGATCTGAGTCCATATAAAAATATTATTCATATCCGTAATAAGGTTGCAGAACGTCAGTCTGTACAGATTGCAATGCGTGATGAAGGTTTGATTCCTTAATACTGAAATTTTGAAAAAGCGCCATAAGGCGCTTTTTTATTGCTTCCAAAGTGATTATTGATATTTAGTCAATAATGATTTGCAAAATCACTGCTTTTTAGCAATAAGCAGAGTCTATATAGTGCCTGCATAAATTTTTGATTTCAGGTTCTTTTCATGAAAAATATTTTATTAATTAATGGCGCAAAAGCTTTTGCCCACTCAAATGGTCAGTTAAATGATACTTTGGCCGAACTGGCTCAAGAAGTATTAACAAAGCTGGGGCATCAGGTTCAGGTAACTCGTGCTGACAATGAATATGATGCAAAAGCAGAAGTAGAAAAATACCTTTGGGCAGATACGGTCATTTACCAAATGCCAGGCTGGTGGATGGGTGCGCCGTGGCCAGTGAAAAAGTATATTGATGATGTTTTTACCGAAGGGCATGGCAGCCTGTATGCAAATGATGGTCGCTCACGTTCAGATGCTTCAAAACAATACGGCTCAGGTGGCCTGATTCACGATAAAAAGTATATGTTATCTCTTACCTGGAATGCACCAATGGATGCGTTTACGGATGCCGAGCAGTTTTTTCATGGCGTGGGCGTAGATGGCGTTTACCTACCTTTTCATAAAGCCAACCAATTCCTGGGGATGCAGGCTTTACCGACATTTATTGTGAATGATGTAATTAAAGCCCCTGAAGTTGAAGCGTATATTGCACAGTATCGTGAACATTTAACTCAAATTTTTGCTTAACCAGGAGATATGATCATGCTAACCGTTATTGCTGAAATCATCTGTCATTCGGAACAAGATCTGAAAACAGTGCTGAATTCATTTAACAACATCCGCGCACAGGTATTACAAGAGCCAGGCTGTCATCTTTATGATGTCTATATTGATCATCCTGCGATTGAGAGCCAATTACAGACCAAAGTGCCTTTTTCAATCATGATGTTTGAAAAATGGGAAAGCATTCAGCATCTGGAAACTCACATGCATAGTGTAAATATGCAGCAACATGCTAAAGCCACTCAAGGTGCGGTTGCGAGTGTAAAGATTCGAATTTTAGAAGCACTTTAAGCTGTAATTCTCAGTTTGAAAGAGTTTGTGATATTTAATTTTTTATTCGAACTCTTGTGACTGATTAAATTGAACCTGTTCAAGTTTCAGTGCGTAGCGGTGTTTTAAGGTGGACCATTGAACTTTGGCAGGTTGCGTCTGTTCTGCAAATTCATTTTCATCTGTTGTAGTTTTTACCTTGCCTGTCAAAAAGTTAAGGCTTCGTGCTGTACTATCACCCGAGGCACGGTGAAAATCATCTACATCATAGCCAATCAATTTAAAAGCATTATCTTGGTATCGAAAGGTATAAGTATAATTGGTGACATACCATGAACCACAGCTTAGCCAGTAATGTAAATGAACCCGAAGTACACCTTTTTGAATGCTTAAGGCTTCGGATTCACCAAGTGGATCAGCGAGACAAGGTGATTCAACATCACCTTCGCTTGGCAAAGTAGTATTGCTAGCTGCAAGTTGATAACCATTTGCCTGCTTGAATAAAATCAAAAGTTTTCGTTTGTTGGTATTCAGAACATGATTACCTACACCTGCATTTGCAACAAAGTTTTCGGGATTAGTATCTTCAATAATCAGGGCAATATCCGCTTGACCGTCCTGATTTAAATCACCTTGTGCTTTTTCTAGAACTTTCCAGTTTTTCGGAACAAAAGATTGATAGCTTGATTTAGGAGAACTACCTGTCTGAGGTTTCGCACAAGCACTTTGTGTAAATGCTAGACACAGCAGGGTGCTAAATAGGAAAGGCAGTTTGATCTGATAAAGCATCGGTTTAAATTCCTTTTATTTATAATTTTATTGATGATCAAAGCTGAGTGATAAGTTTAGCAAAATAGGTTAAGTCATCTCTTTGAATATTGGATAGATATTTATGGTGAACTTTAAAGTTTTTTTATAAATTCAACTATGGATTTGAAGTTCCTATTCGAATTAATCCGAACCAAGACGTGAACTTTTAATATTTAATTTTCAAAGTTGACCTGGGTATCTAAATTTAAAAGTTCAGGAGTTTGCTAGAAACTCCTGAACAGATCGACATGATTTAAATAATTTTTTGGGCCTCTAGCCTCGATTATTATTTAAAGAAATAACCGGTTTCAGGTGAGCTGGCATTGGCCATGCGTTTGCGTGGCATACGTCCGGCAAGAAATGCTTCACGACCTGCTTCAACTGCCTTACGCATCGCAGAGGCCATCAAGACCGGATTTTGTGCTGCTGCAATCGCCGTATTCATCAGTACGCCGTCACAGCCCAGTTCCATGGCAATCGCTGCATCACTGGCAGTACCGACACCCGCATCAACCAGCACAGGCACTTTGGCATTTTCTTTAATGATCGAAATTGTATGTGGATTCAGAATCCCCAGACCAGAACCGATCAGGCTACCCAAAGGCATAATTGCTACGCAGCCCATACTTTCAAGTTCTTGTGCCACGATCGGATCATCTGAGGTGTAGACCATGATTTCAAAACCGTCATCAATCAGGGTACGGGCTGCTTTCAAGGTCTCGGTAATATTTGGATAAAGGGTCTTTTCATCGCCCAGTACTTCCAGTTTTACCAAGTTATGGCCATCCAGCAGTTCACGTGCCAGCATACAGGTGCGTACTGCACTATTAGCGTCAAAACAGCCCGCAGTATTTGGCAAAATAGTGTATTTTTCTGGTGGAACCACTGAAAGCAGGTTCGGTTGGTCTGGATGCTGACCAATATTCACCCGGCGAATAGCAACCGTTACAATTTCTGCACCGCTGGCCTGAATGGCCTGATTTGTTTCATTTAAATCTTTATATTTGCCTGTGCCTACTAAAAGACGAGACTGGAATTGGCGTGAACCGATCTGTAATAAATCTTGCATAATTGTTCCAAGTGTTATTAGCCGCCACCGACTGCGTGAATAATTTCTATTTTGTCTGCTTCGCAAATGGGCGTTTCACCCAATCTGCTTTTAGAAATAATCATTTCATTGACCTCAACTGCAAAGCGCTTACCCTCAAGCGCCAGACTTTGAACCAGTTCCAGCAGATTCTTGCATTGAGTTTCTTGTTGTTCGCCATTGATATATACCAGCATCTTGGCAACCCTCCATGATTATTGATTAAAGCATCAGACCTATTTGAGGTATTTTACGGCATTCCAGGCCAGAATTAACCAGCCAGCAATCATTAAGGCACCACCAATTGGTGTAATTGCACCTAAACCGCGCGGCAGACCCAGTGCCATGACATAGAGTGAGCCACAGAACAGGAAAATCCCCGCCTGAATCAGGAGAAAACTCCATTTAATTGGTAATTCAGGAATCACACGGCTGATGACTGCCAGAATAAGTAAGCCAAGAGCATGGTAGAAGAAATAATCTGTGGCCGTTTGCCACCAGGTCAACTGTGCTTCAGTCGCTCGAGTCTTTAAACCATGGGCACCAAATGCGCCGAGCATGACTGCAAGCGCAAGATTAAGTGCTGAAATCGCAATCCACATTTGAATTGATCTTCCCAATAAAGTTTGCGCTTAACCTTAGCATAAAAGCCCAGGCTGAAACACGGCATTAAAAGACAAAAAAGCCTTCATATATGAATAATGCCAGTCAGTTAAG
>NZ_JAALGV010000149.1:0-569 GCF_011174875.1 Acinetobacter sp. GFQ9D191M | reverse complement strand
ATATATCTCACTCATTGAAAACTTATACCTAGAATGTTAAAATCAGCACCATATTAACAGATACACACTCATTAATGAAAATCAACAAAGCTTATAAATTTAGGCTTGAGCCTAATGTCGAGCAAGAGGTTATTTTAAATAATCTTGTTGGCTCTGCACGCTTTGTTTGGAATCAAATATTAGCAATTTCATTTGAAATGTTTGCTCAAAATGAACACATTAATGCGGTGAATCTAGTAAAAAAGATAACAGCACTGAAAAAGAATCCTCAGTTTAGCTTTTTAGATGGAAATTCAAATGCTGTGTCACTTCAACAAAAAGTTCGTGATCTTGCATCAGCATGGGGGAAGTTTTTTAACCCTAAAGAACATACTCGACTAAAAGAAAAAAAGCGCAAACCTAAGAAACCTAAATTTTTTAAATTGGCTGATGGCACTGAGGTTCAGTTGCGCCCACTTATGCCTAGATTTAAGAAAAAATCAGACGGTTATGATTCCATTCGCCTTGTACAATTCGATAAATACTGTTGGGTTAAAGGAAATAAACTGAAACTCCCTAATGGCGTAGGT
>NZ_JAALGV010000148.1:0-875 GCF_011174875.1 Acinetobacter sp. GFQ9D191M | reverse complement strand
AAACTCCCTAATGGCGTAGGTGTTATTAAATTCAGGAAGTCGCAAGAGATTCTAGGCACAATAAAAAATGTGACGATCAGTAAGGTGTCAGGACGTTGGTACGTTTCATTCTGTACTGAAACAGAACTTACTGAAATGCCGATCCACCCATCAAAATCAGCGATTGGTGTTGATCTTGGTGTTAAGAAATTAATCACTACCTCAAATGGTCAGGTCTTTGACCCGATCAATAGCTTTAAAACCAATCAGATTAAATTAGCTAGACTTCAACGGAAGCAGAGAAAGAAAGTTAAATTTAGTCAAAATTGGAAAAAACTGAATTTTAAAATCAATAAACTACATCATCACATTGCCAATATTCGTCATGACTACTTGCAAAAAATCACTACAACGCTCAGCAAAAACCACGCAATGATTGCTGTTGAGGATTTAAAAGTAGCAAATATGTCGAAGTCAGCAAGTGGCACAATCGAAAATCAAGGAAAGAATGTAAAAGCTAAGTCAGGCTTAAACAAATCAATCCTAGATCAAGGTTGGGGCATGCTCGTTAGTATGTTGGAATATAAGCAACAATGGCGAGGTGGATTACTTGTAAAAGTTGATCCGAAGTACACAAGTCAAACCTGCTGTGAATGTGGTCATGTAGCAAAAGAAAACCGACAAACTCAAGCTAAATTTGAGTGTGTCGGATGCGGTTATGTTGCGAATGCGGATTTAAACGCATCTCGTAATATATTGTCGGCAGGACATGCCGTTTTGTCTGTGGAGGGTGGATGCGGTAAAGGTCGCCCTAAGAAGCAGAAAGCAAGCGAAATCCGTGAGGAAGTCGCCTAAGAGCTTTGCTTTTAGAATCCCCCACTTGAGTGAAAACGAAA
>NZ_JAALGV010000147.1:0-1967 GCF_011174875.1 Acinetobacter sp. GFQ9D191M | reverse complement strand
CGTTTATTCTTCCTATACGTGAACCGCATCCTACGGAATGAGTAACCCTTGCCCTATTGTGAGTAGAACGTCGTATAATTCAAACGAAAGCAGTTAATAGGTATGAAATATCACAGCACAAAAGAGCGACAGGACATGTTTAGATGATGTTATTATAAAATAATAACATCATGGATGAATAAAAAATAATTTTCTATCTTTACAACTATGTTATACTTCTATGATAAGGCTATGATGGCAAAGCCTTGGTTTTCCTAATCAAATAGTCGCCGAGATGGCTTCAATGCGACAGTAGGTCTACTGTCTCACAATTAATTCATGTATCAGATTTTTGTTCCCTGATGGGAAGTGTTATCCATACGAAAAGAATATGGGTAAAGTGTTACACCTGTATATGACATTCAGAATGTCCTGTCGGGGGAACTGGTACCAATTTAATAAAAGAAAACAGTATAGAAATGACAATCGAAGATATGCAAACATTAGCCCTAGAGCATGGGCTGAGAATTTCGGAAGAGATGAGCGTCAATGAGATGGGCATCGACTTTAGAGTTGCCTTTGTAAAGGAAGTAAACGGTGAGAACTGGGTACTCCGTATACCTCGAAGAAGCGATATGCTTGAACAAATCGAAAATGAAAGTAGAATATTGGATTTAGCCAAAAGAAACCTGTCGATCAATGTCCCTGATTGGAAAATTGTATCGGAGCGCCTAATAGCCTACCCTTTACTGGAGGATGCGCCTGCTCTGACATTCGATGCGATAACACATGAGGTTTCTTGGAACATAGATCGCGATAGCATAGCTTATGTGGAGTCTCTGGCAAAATCATTGGCCGAATTACATCGTATTACAGCTGACGATGTGAGAAAGAGCAACTTGAAAATAATGACTCCAAGTGAATTGAGGACCGAAATAGCTGACCGTATCCACTTGGTGAAATCTGAGATAGGTATCAGCGAGCCGTTGGAAAACAGATACCGTAGATGGTTGGACAATGACCCTTTGTGGCCTGAATTCACTTGTTTCATCCATGGCGATCTCTATGCAGGGCATGTCTTAACCTCGAAGGAAGGTAAGACCTCTGGTATCATAGATTGGTCTACTGCGCATATGGGTGATCCTGCACTGGACTTTTCTGGTCACGTATCGGTTTTTGGAGAGGATAGCCTGAAGAGTTTGATAACGGAGTATGCTAAACAAGGCGGAACGATATGGGATAGGCTCTACGAACAATCTATAGAGAGGGCTGCTGCAGCTCCATTAGCATATGGCGCTTTTGCGGTAGAGTGCAACGACGATAATCATATCAATGCCGCCAGAGCAGCCTTAGGTATTGTTCAATAAAATGATGTGAGGATACTTTTTTAAATGCTAAAATAGGAGTTCGATTGGTGCCACTTAAGAGTATCATTGATTTCTATTTTAGCCAGTATCCTCCACTTTTAGGAGCTCCTCGAAACTCGATTTTATGATCATCTCTTAAGATTTTGAGCCACCGCTCTACTATCTTGACAGGAACTAATAGCTCGTTTACTAAAAATGGTGCACGCTTTCCTGGATTAGTTCTTATCTGATTAAATAGTAGATTTACTCCCTCACTTACTCCCTCATTAGATTCGAAAAGTAGCTTTGATGAGACAATAACTCGAAAACCGTGCTGGAAATTTTCAAAGACAGGGGGACGCAGACCATAGGATGCGAAGCCTTCTTGGATTCGTTTGATGCCTGACCCATATTTTTCAATAAAATGCGCTTCTTTGAACGTGGCAGATATCCTTTTATTGCGCGCCCATGGCGAGTAATCTTCACGAAGAAGCTGATCAATCGTTAAGTTATCAGCTAAACCACCTGGATTGAAAAACTCTATGGAATTGTAATACACCCTGATTATGGAATCGGCAAATTAATTTGGACTTGGGTGAAAAGGGCGTTTATTCTTCCTATTACGTTGTCGGCAGCGGGCCA
>NZ_JAALGV010000146.1:194-653 GCF_011174875.1 Acinetobacter sp. GFQ9D191M | reverse complement strand
TATACTTCTATAATCTAGGGTCTGTTGACACTTACTGTTCATAATTAACCCTATAACGGTAGCCATAAAAATATACAGGCTAAGGCAACAGAACTTTGATAATTTCTTTTGAGCTTGTCATATCGAGTAGCTATTCCTCTAAATTGCTTTAATCTACAAAACATATTTTCAACTAAATGCCTGATTTTATATAAATACCAGTCCATATGGTCATTGTTCGATTGGCTATTCGTTTTCTTTGGTATATTCGCTTTAGTCCCTGTTTTCCTGATCTGTTCACGCAGTGGTTCTGAATCATAGCCTTTATCTGCACATACCACTTTTGTCTCTTTTAAATCTAATGTTGATATTAAATCAGGTGCAACTTTAACATCATGTGTGGTTCCATCGGTAATCATGAAATCAATAGGATTGCCATGTGCATCAACAATCAAATGTATTTTTGAGGAGTTTCCTCCT
>NZ_JAALGV010000146.1:0-121 GCF_011174875.1 Acinetobacter sp. GFQ9D191M | reverse complement strand
TCCATATCGGGGCATGAGGCTAGTAATTTGAATAATCTAAGTAACTTACCGCTGCTTGACCAACGATTAAAACGTTTGAAAATAGAGTTTGAATGACCAAAACAAGAAGGAATATCTCGCC
>NZ_JAALGV010000145.1:0-1545 GCF_011174875.1 Acinetobacter sp. GFQ9D191M | reverse complement strand
TCTTAACTGACTGGCATTACCGCTAAGTGCGGGGTTTTTTAACTAGCTTCATCAATATTATTTTTATCTTTTGAAATTCTTTTATAACTTTTTACATTGATTATTAAATTATCATCCGTTTCGGAATTCTTTAATCTAGCTGCAGCCTCTTCTTTTTTCATTTTTAACTTTAATTTAAATGCCAGCATTGTTACAAGTATCGCCATCATAGTACTCATAACAGGAAAGAAAACACTAGTCATTAAACCCAATAATGTTTGTTTTTCAATCTGCAATGGTTGCCAAATAACATTCAAAAATGTTGAAAATGCTACAAATATAGCCAAAATCATTGAAATAGCTTGAAATGCATCATTTCTATTTTCTAGTTTTTTAATATTTTTCTTCTCCACCTCTTCCTGTTGCTGAGGGAGCATTTCATTTAATAAAGGATTCAATAATTCAAAAAAGTTATCTTTTGACTCTACTGGGATAAAACTAGAATCCATAATCTCTTTTATCAACTCCTCTGCTAACTCCTTATTTGTATAGATATCTCTTACATCAACAGAATACTTTCGTGCTGTAGCATTTTTTAAGGCATCTAGAACATCTAAAGATGGTAATTTTCTTTGAGATATTCCGGAACGCAATGAATAGATTAACTCACCATTAACCGTTATAACTTTGTGTGTATATTCGCGTGTCTGTTTACTTTTAAAGAGTTTGGTTGTAATCAACCAAACAAGTAGGCCACTTATCAATCCACCAACAACCCCTACCACCCACGAATTGTTTAAAAATTCCCACATAATCAATATTTTTTATTTTCAACTTTAAGACTAATATGCCAAATATATTTTCTAAATTCTAGCTTTTAGCTCCATTTAGAATTTATTTCTTTTTAATATTTAATCAGCAGATTTTCATGTCAATTTCTATAAGCACCCCTCGCCTCATCCTCCGCCAATGGCAAGACTCCGACACTGCACCATTTATCCAAATGTGTGCAGACGATGAGGTCATGCGTTATTTCCCCACTCCATTGACACCTGAACAAAGCCTACAATTTATTGAAAAAGTGACACGGCAAATTAATCAGCATGATTGGGGCTTATGGGCAGTTGAACTAAAAGAGACTAAAGAATTTATTGGCTTTATTGGTCTGCAACCACAACCTGATCTGTTTGAGTTTTCACCCTGTGTTGAAATTGGCTGGCGGCTAGCAAAAAAATATTGGCATCAAGGTTATGCGACTGAAGGTGCACGTGCAGTCCTAGATTATGCCTTTAATACGGCGGATTCAAGCGGCAAGTGCAACAGTATAAAAACCAGCCATAACTTCACTCGGTGTATACCAACCTAGTGTTTTTCTAGGACGATGGTTGAGTGCAAATTCTATCTGCTCTATTTGTTCGTTTGACACACCATCAAACGATGATGATTTTGGCAGATATTGACGGATTAAACCATTCGTATTTTCATTTCTAGCTCGCTGAATAGACTTGTAAGGATCAGCAAAATACGTCTCTATGCCAGCATCAGTAATTCTTTTGTGTTCGGAAA
>NZ_JAALGV010000144.1:0-5382 GCF_011174875.1 Acinetobacter sp. GFQ9D191M | reverse complement strand
AAAAGTGTCAACACACCCTAAATTTTAAAAATAATAAAACACGAATCATTAATTGATTAATCTGTAATTAGATCTAGTTAACTTTTTAAAAGACGAAAAAAGGTACGGGTATAGGACGCTAAACCAGGAAAAATATAATAAATTTGAGCTTTAGAAAAGAAGATAAATAATGAAATATTTTGAGAAAAATAGAAGCACTCCGAGGATGCCGCTGCATGTCATTACCCTTGAACCCTAAAGTTCAAGGTGGACGAGACGCATACTTGCTGGGTTTCCCATACCGGATGGGCATACACTCTAAATATGCAGAACTCAATCCTAAGATTTAAATATCGGCTCAGGGGAATCTGACCCGCTGGCGAACATCTCAGAGTTAGACTAAGTATAAACGATAATGTTGATGTGGCAACTCTATGCTGTTCGTGAACTGTAAACAGTTTAGTCGAACGACCGAAGTTTAAACAAAAAACTCGATTATTCAGTTAGTTCTTCAACTTCTTGCAAAATAGTTTGTAACAAACGTTCGCAGTGTGCATATTGTTGCAGGTATTTATTCATCGTCAATACTTCCTGCATCAGTTCCAGTGCCACCATAATGATCAGTTTACTTGGTTCCATACGAGGTGCTTTACGGCGAAATTCATCGTATTTTTCATTGAGTAATTGCGCTGCACGTTGTAGTTCATCCTGCTGATCCGCAGTGGAGGCCAGACGGAAACTGTGACCCAATACCTTTAAGTCGATTGCGATTTGTTCACTCATGATGAAGCTTCCTCAGTCACTTCAGTAGGATGGGCCAATTGCTGAATTTCCTGTGCATTTTGATCTTGGGCTGTTCCCAAAATCGCCAGACGTTGAATAATGGCTTCAACTTTAGCTTTGGCATTTTCATTTTTCTGGGTAAGACGTTCAGATTCCTGATTCAGCCGCTGAATTTCCTGCTGGGCATGACGCTGTTCCAGCAATAACTTTTCTTTCAGCACGCGTAACTCATTGCGTTCAGCCAGAATTTCCTGAAAACGGTTCTTTAGATCAGTACAACTTTTTTCCAGACGGCTATAACGATCTGCCAGTGCTGTAGCATCCTGGTTTAAATGCTGAAACTGGTTACGTGATTCTGTCAGTTGCTGATTGAGATTCTGGATTTCTTGTTGTTTTTGCGCAATAAAGCTATTTTTTTGTTCAATTTGAGTTTCATGTTGCACGCTTGAAGCCTCTTGCTTCTCCCGTAAACTGGTATTCTCACTTTCAAGTTGTGCAAGTCGCGTTTTTAAAACGCCAATATGCACTTGTAGACGCTGTAATTCTTCTAACATATCGAGGTCGCACAGTGTTGCAAACAAAGGTAATATATAAAGCAGTATAGAGATTGGATAAACGAATGCAAGACGATATTTCAGGTTGGTCAGAATGGTACCGCAATTTTTCCTCAATTGAAGAAATTTCTAGCCCAAGCGAACTGCATGGTTTGCTTACCGGAATTGTCTGTGTCACTCAGGCACCTTCAAATGATGAATGGGTACAGATTCTAGAAACGCTAGATGTTCCTGAACTGAACCCTGAAGCATTAGAATTGTTAACGGGTGAGGCAGAAGACATATTTCATGCGCTGTCTGAAGATGAGCTGGATTATCTGCCATTACTACCAGATGATGAGCATAGCTTGGCTGAACGCGTTCAGGCACTGGCTGACTGGTGTGCAGGCGTAGTGCTTGGTTTTGGCTTGGCCTCAGGTCATATCCGTAATGATGAAATGGAACTGATTGAACATTTACAAGATGTTGCAGCAGTCGAGTTTGAAGATTCTGATGACGATGCCGAAGGCGAAGAAAGCTATCAGGAGCTGTATGAGTTTGTTCGTCTGATTCCGGTAAGTCTGTCCGTTGGCCGCAAGAAAGTAGAGGTTGAAGAAACACCTTTATTGCAGAAATTCACGCAAAAAGCACCAGCTCCAGCTTCTGCGACTGAAGCGCAATCTGTAGTTGAAATTTTCTCGCCGAAACGTCCGAGTTAAGTTCAAGCGGTTCTAAACACAAATTAAAAAACGGTTCTGAAAACCGGCATATTTTTTGCTGATTCTTCTCATGAAGATGATAGTAAATTGATCTGACCCGTTTTCAGAACCAAATTTTAAATAACAGTAGCAATTGATAAGAAGTAAGGTGTAATGAAGAAACTGACTCAAGCCGATTTTCAGGAACGTCGTGACATCCTCGCAGGGGAAATGGGATTACGTAGTATCGCGATTATTGCCACCAGCCCGGTTGCCCTGCGTAACCGTGATGCAGATTATAAATACCGCGCGGACAGCAGTTTCTTTTACCTGACCGGATTTGCTGAGCCTGAAGCAGTTGCAGTCATTGAAACTTTCGATACTGAAGAAGAAGGCTATACCTATAGCCTGTTCTGCCGTGAACGTGATCGTGAAATGGAAATCTGGAACGGATACCGTGCCGGAGTAGATGGCGCCGTTGATGATTATGAAGCAGACGAAGCTTATGCGATTGATCTACTGGATGAGGAAATCCTCACCAAGCTTCAGAACAAAGACAAGCTCTTCTACCGGATTGGGCACAATGCCGAATTTGATGCACGTGTAGCCAAATGGATCGCAACAGCCAGTGGTGAAAGCCGCCGTGGTACTTCTGCACCGGCACAGATCATGCAGCTGGATCGTATCGTTGATGAAATGCGTTTGCATAAAGATGAAAATGAAATTGAACTGATGCAGCTTGCATCAGATATTTCTGCAGAAGCGCATACACTGGCTATGCAGAAAGTTCGTCCAGGCATGATGGAATATGCTTTAGAAGCTGAACTGAATTATGTCTTTGGTAAAAATGGCTGTGTACCATCCTACAACAGTATTGTCGGTGGCGGTGAAAATGCCTGTATTCTGCATTATGTGGAAAATGACAAAGAGCTGAAGGATGGTGATCTGGTTCTGATTGATGCTGCCTGTGAATATCAGTTTTATGCTTCGGACATTACCCGTACGTTCCCGGTCAATGGTAAATTCAGCGTGGAACAAAAAGCTTTATATAATATTGTGCTGGATGCACAGATTGCTGCCATCAATGCAGTTCAAATCGGGAATTCTTATAAAGAGCCGCATAATGTGGCGGTTCGCATTCTGGTTCAAGGTTTACTTGATCTGGGGATTATGCAGGGGGAGATTGACGAAATTATCCAGACTGAAAGTTTCCGCCAGTTCTATATGCACGGTACAGGGCATTGGCTGGGTATGGATGTACATGATGTAGGTACTTATAAAGCCAACGGTGAATGGCGTGCATATGAAGAAGGTATGGTCGTGACAGTTGAGCCGGGTCTTTATATTGCGCCAGATGATGAAACTGTAGATGTTAAATGGCGTGGTATCGGAATCCGGATTGAAGATGATGTGGTTGCTACCAAAAATGGCCCGTTGGTGTTAACTGCAAAAGTTGTGAAAACCGTGGAAGATATTGAAGCCTTAATGGCCAAAGCACGTGCTGCTTAAATAAAAGATATAAAAAAAGCCGGTGATCTCACCGGCTTTTTTTATATAGTAGAAAGTTAAAAATGTATTCGTGAATGATAGTAATTTTTTAATTTATTGATATTAAAATGAATATTTATAAAATTTTAAGAAAAAATGGATTAATTTCTTAGGCAATAAGTTATCCAATGGCTACATAAAACAAAGATACTATCGAGAAACATGCAAGACTTTTACTTACGTTAATCACGACTTATTCAAATAAAATTAACTTTGTTAAAATTGAGAATTATAAGATGACAGGAATTCAACACAGCAATTGAGTTTTTAGCATCAAAGCAACATATTAATTCCGATTTCATTCTCATACTTGACCTGTTCCTTAAATAAACTCAAAGAAGAGCAGGAGAAAAATGATGAGACTAAATACGCTTGACTGGATTGCTTATGCTTTAGCGATTATTGGTGGCATCAACTGGGGTCTGGTTGGTGCGTTTAACTTTGATTTAGTCGCTGCCATCTTTGGTGAAATGAGTGCACTATCTCGAATTATCTATGTATTGGTTGGTTTGTCTGCCTTGTATCTGATCTATACTGGTACAAAATTGGGTCGACGTGATGTACATCATGAGTCTCAAGCTCGAGTAGTACGTTAACTGACTAAAAGTTAATTGAAGTCATTTATATTTTTTTAATTAACTGATTTCTATAACAGATTAGTTAATCTAAAAGATATAAAGGACATTTAACAGAAACGGAGCTTAAGCTCCGTTTTTAGTATTTAAATTTTTGATAATGCCTAAAGAGATCAAAAAATCTCTATAAGTTTTTTCTATCGACCGGATAAAAATACCTAAAGAAGTTAAATGGTTCTTTGCCTAATTTAATTAACCTTTTTTCTAAAACTAGATACGTAATAGAGCCTGCCAAGATCGAAGAGGTAATAAGTATAGAGCTAAATAGGTAAGGGTTTAATATATTGAGTTTGTTTAAAACCATAGCAACTGGGCTTAAAGTAAAAGGATGAATCAAATATAAAGAGTAAGATGAATCTCCAAGATGATTAAAGAATCTTAAATTTAGTGATTTAGTTTCTGTGATTAAGTCTTCTAAAGCTACGCATCCAACAAAAATGAAAAACATTGGGATCCCGATTTTTAATGATCTCAAGGTGATGAAATCAGGTAGTTTATAAAAGTTTTGATAGGCTAATAGGGAAGCACCGACAAGAATCATAAATATAGACATTAATCGGGAAAGACTAGTATTTTTTATAATGATAAATGCCAGAACGCCTAAAGCGAATTCAAGCAAAAGATTATGGGTTAAAAACATCAGAAATTCAGATTTTGGTTGGAGTATTAAACCTATAGCCACAACAACTGAAAAATATAGAATGATAAAAAGATATTTATATAAGTCTTTTAATAAAAAAATTAGGAAAAATGAAAATATAAAATAATAATAAAATTCATAGCTTAAGGTCCATCCATTATTAATTAAAAATTTACTGCCATTCGGAATTAAGAAGAAAGATTCGAAAATTCCAGTTTCACCACCGGATGAATTTATAAGATTTGGAGAAATCAGAAATACAATTAAAGCAAAAAAACTGAGAACCCAATAAAGAGGAATGATTCGGATGAATCGGTTTCTCATGAAATTTAGAAAATTAACTTTTTTATTATATGTTGTATAACACATAATAAAGCCAGAGATTATGAAAAATAAATCAACACCAGAGCCGCCTATGTGATACCACTGAAGCGTATCAACATTGTATTGTTGTCCTTTAAAGGAGGTATGGCTTATAACTACCATTAAGGCAGCAATCCCCCTAAGAAATTGCACTGAATAAAGCATAGTTATTATTTTATTAAAGGGCGAATTCAAACATGAGG
>NZ_JAALGV010000143.1:0-8863 GCF_011174875.1 Acinetobacter sp. GFQ9D191M | reverse complement strand
CTTAACTGACTGGCATTACCTCATATGAGGACTTTTTTATATCTGAAGAAAGCTTAGTTTTCCAGTTTGACCGCTTCAAGCAGGTCAAAAATCACTGTAGTGACATCCTGACTCAGTTCGCGGTTATTAAATATCTCGTAGGCTGTAATGGTAATGTCCGTATCACTCGGCAACAGACGCTGTTCTTCCTCAATCAAGTCATTGATCGGTAAAAAAGTCTGTTTCACTTGCAGATGCAAAATATCCTTAAATTCAAGATTTTCATCATCCAGCTCGATCAGCTGTTCATTGAAATAAGGCAGCAAAATTGAATGAAGATAAGGTTGAATATCCTCGATATCAAAGATCTCGATATCACGGGTTTCATCAATCGTACTAATGTGGTCATTTACTTCAATTAAAATATGGTAGTAACTCACATGAATCTCCAAGAAAGTTGGCCTAAGACGTCCTACTGTTCTTCACAATAACATGAAATGAAACCAAGTTGTATTTTTACTAGCCTAAACACATAAATAATATAGGGAATTAAAACCTGAATGTTATCGGGTATACAATAGGGTCTTGTCTGCCGGGCGTAGTTTGAAATCTTGCAGATTCTGTTCACCCAATACAGGATACATTAAGGCTTCCGGATCATTATGATGATAGAGACCCAAGGCATGGCCCAGCTCATGTGCCAAAGTTAAACGTAAATCATCTTTGGCATCAAACTGGTAAATCTGGATCTTATCTCCCATAAAAATACCCTTATGAAACTGGCGTGGGGGAAAACGCTGCTGGGCCTGCTGGATATTTCGCTGATGGCTTTGCACACTGTTTTGATGAACAGAAACTTGCTGATTAAATGAAGATAGCTGTTCCTGAAGATAGGCATATTCGCGCTTAAAACTTTCCAGTTTAGGCTTGAGCATTTCCATCTCATACTGAAGCTGTTCACGCTCGGCAGATGAGCTGGCTTGTTGACGGCGTTGCAATAAAGTTTGAAATTCAAACTCAAGCTGACTTTTTTGCTGGATCAGTCGTTGCTGCTGATCTTCCAGATTTTTCTGTGAAACTTGCAGATTGCTGACTTCACGCTGATATCTGGCTTCATCGGCAAGTAACTTTTTTTCAACCTTTTTAAAGGCTTCATAGTCCTGTTGGCGTTGATCATAAATCAGTTGAATGGCCAGCTGAGCATTCTCATCATAGACCATCAGATCATCGCGATTGGTTCCTTCATGCCAGATCTGAATAGCTTCCTGACTTAATTGAATGACCTCATCACGGGTCAAGCCAAAACCGGGATCGACTTGGTCAATCCGGAAACGTAGGCGCGTATCGAAAGGATGGGTCAAACGGTCAGTCAGGGAATTAAATTTTAATTGTGGATGAGTCTTGGCTTGTAGATGCAAAAACAGTGACACAATGAAAACGACGATCCCCAGAAAACTTAAAAGACGCATAGTGTTTTTTTAAATATTGTTTGGCTCAATGTAGCTAAAAAAACAGCAAAATCCTAGCGTCAGAGCGATAAAAAGTGGCAATAAAAACCGTGCTTATGCACGGTTCTGCTCAGGTCAGATTACGATTTTTTACCTTTCCACTGCTCAACCTGTCTTGGCATATTGGAATGATAGATAAAGCCAAGGCCTATACCATTCAATAAGAAGATCGTAAATTCAATTAAATATTTCAGGTTATAGGAATGTCTGGTTTGGTGATTAAAGGCATACAGCGTGATTTCAGATTTAAAGATCTGGAAAATAATATAGCTCAGCAATCCAATAGCTAGAATGATAAAACCTTTTCCGGAAGGGTAACGCTGAGGTACAGCCAGGATCAGTAATACAATGATAGCAATCAGGAAACCCAAGGAAAAAGAAGCTTCAATTCCGAAAGTTTGCAGGTAATTAAAAGGCGCGAGTACCACATTCGGCGGTAAGATCAGAAGCAGATTGCCCATCGGGTAGAGCAGCATGATCGCAAGCCCGGAAGCCAGAAGAAAAAGCTTAATAAAATTCTGCATACGTTTTTATTTTTAAGTTATTTATTTCATTATAGTTTAATTAAAAAACATTCTATTGCCTATGCATTGAGCAAAAAAAAGACCACATAAAATGCGGTCTTTTTCTCAAAGTGACAAATTATTTTTTGTCATCTTTTACTTCAGTGAATTCAGCATCAACTACACCGTCATCTGCTTTTTGAGCTTGGCCTTCGCCGCCTTGAAATGCATTAGGATCGAAACCTTGTGCACCGCCTTGGCCTTGAGCTGCTTCATAAGCACGTTGAGTGATCGGCATAATAATGTTTTGCAATGCTTCAGTTTTCGCTTTGATTGCTTCAACATCATTTTCTTTCGTAGACGCTTCTAACTCAGAAACCGCAGTTTCGATTGCAGTTTTTTCGTCAGCAGTTACTTGTTCGCCAAGATCTTTTACTGCTTTTTGAGCAGAAGAGACTAGCGCATCCGCTTCGTTACGTGCTTTTGCAAGCTCTTCGAACTTACGGTCTTCTTCAGCATTTGCTTCAGCATCTTTGATCATTGCTTCGATTTCAGCATCAGACAAACCTGAGTTTGCTTTGATCTGGATAGATTGCTCTTTACCAGTGCTCTTATCTTTCGCAGATACTTTCAAGATACCATCTGCGTTGATGTCGAACGATACTTCAATTTGTGGCACACCACGTGGAGCAGGTGGGATGTCGCCTAACTGGAAGTTACCCAACAATTTGTTTTGTTGAGCCATTTTACGTTCACCTTGGTAAACTGAAATGTCTACAGCAGGCTGGTTGTCCGCAGCAGTTGAGAACACCTGAGATTTCTTCGCAGGAATCGTCGTGTTTTTCTCAATGATTGGAGTCAACACGCCACCCATGGTTTCAATACCAAGAGTTAGTGGAGTTACGTCAAGAAGAAGTACGTCAGTTTTATCACCAGACAATACCGCACCTTGGATCGCAGCACCCATTGCGACTGCTTCGTCCGGGTTCACGTCTTTACGTGGCTCGCGACCGAAGAATTCTTGTACTTTTTGTTGTACAAGTGGCATACGAGACTGACCACCTACCAAAATTACGTCAGAGATGTCAGAAGTTGAAAGACCTGCATCTTTCAGCGCAATCTTACAAGGCTCGATGGTACGAGCTACAAGATCAGCAACTAAACCTTCAAGTTTTGCACGAGTTACATTGATCACTAAGTGTTTAGGACCAGTCGCATCTGCAGTGATGTATGGAAGGTTGATTTCAGTTGCGTTAGAAGAAGAAAGCTCGATTTTTGCTTTTTCAGCTGCTTCTTTCAGACGTTGTAACGCAAGTGGATCGTTTTTCAAGTTAACGTTTTGTTCTTTCTTGAACTCTTCAACCAAGTAGTCGATCAATGCGTTATCGAAGTCTTCCCCACCAAGGAAGGTATCACCATTAGTTGATAACACTTCGATTTGCTGGTCGCCATCAAGGTCAGCAATTTCAATGATTGAAACGTCGAATGTACCACCACCCAAGTCGTATACCGCAACTTTACGGTCGCCTTCTTTCTTGTCCATACCGAACGCAAGCGCCGCAGCAGTTGGTTCGTTGATGATACGTTTAACTTCTAGGCCTGCAATTTTACCTGCATCCTTAGTTGCTTGACGTTGTGCATCGTTGAAGTAAGCAGGAACAGTAATCACCGCTTCAGTGACTGTTTCACCCAAGTAGTCTTCTGCAGTTTTCTTCATTTTTTTCAGAACTTCTGCAGAGATCTGTTGTGGAGCAAGTTTCTTGTCGTTTACTTCAACCCAAGCATCGCCATTGTCAGCTTTCAGGATTTTGTAAGGAACCAGACCGATATCTTTTTGTACCGCTTGGTCTTCATAACGACGACCGATCAGACGTTTGATCGCGAATAATGTGTTTTTAGGGTTGGTTACCGCTTGGCGTTTAGCTGATTGACCAACAAGGATCTCGCCATCTTTGTACGCAATAATAGATGGAGTTGTACGTGCGCCTTCAGCGTTTTCGATAACTTTAACTTTGTCGCCTTCAAGTACTGCAACACATGAGTTTGTAGTACCTAAGTCAATACCAATGATTTTAGCCATTTGGATGTTTCCTCAAAAATTCTTTTATTCCCAAATTTTTCCCTTTAACAAAGGGAAATTAAAAGGGATTTACTTGTTATCCGATATGAGAGCCGTTCAATTTTTTTCAAGTAAATTTTTAGAAAAAATTTCACAAACTCCCGATTTATTTCGCTTAAGCGCCAACCATGACCATTGCAGGACGTAATAAACGACCATTGAGGGCATAGCCTTTTTGCAAGACTGTACCGATTTCATTAGATTTGGCATTTGGATCAATACCGACTGCTTGATGCAATTCAGCATTAAAACCATTTGCGGTATCAACTGCGACTACACCAAATTTCTCTAGTGTATTGAGCAACGCTTTCAGCGTCAGTTCTACACCTTCACGTAACGGGCCCTGTTCTTCCCCTGCAGCAACAATCGCGCGCTCCAGGTTATCCACTGTATCTAGCAGCTCTTTAGAGAACTTTTCCAGCACAGTGTCTTTATGCTTTTCTGATTCACGCTGGATACGTTCCACACTTTTTTGTGCTTCGTAAACTGCATTGGCAGTGCGTGCTTTTTCTAACTTTAAGTCACCTTCAAGTTGTGCAATCTGCTCTTGTAAAGATTCAACGGTAACTTCTACTTGCTCAGGTTCAGCTTGAGTTTGCTCTACCTCTTGTGTCGCTTGCTCTTGCTCAAGATCTTGAGCTTGTTCGTTCTGCTCAGTTGCCATTGATTTACTCCGTTTAAATGGGTTCTTAAACATGTACAGTCCTTGGGCGTCAGAGTTAACTGCGTTAATACTGAACTGCCATGATTGAAATTTTTAATTATTTAAAGAAATCGGGGCAGGGGTAAAAAATTCAAGCACAAGTACAGATTAATTTTAGGATTTATTTAGATTTAATGACTTTCATAAATTTAGCATCGTATTTTTAGATAGAAATAATAATTTTTATCTGTTTTAAATGTTTTTAAGACCGGTGCATCATAGCGTCATTAACAGCGACCTTGTTCTGAGGAGAGAGCTGAACCAGGTTGCTGTTGCCTTATTTTTTAAACTGTTTTTTCCAGTCGGATCCCTCACACATGGTCCGGCTTTTTTTTGTCCAGATTGTTTTTTAGACATAAAAGCGATTAATAACCAAGCAATAAAGTATTACACAAAAAATGAGCAACGCTATATTATTCATTTCAGATTCTATCGCTGTAGTTTCTTCTCTTTTTTAGAAATGTGTTTTCGTGGCTTATCTTTTCTCTAGATAAGCCTTTTTTTTGCCTGAAATTTGCTTCGGTTTTCGACTTATAAGATGGGATCATCTTCATCAAGGCTGTGTTGAGTAAAAACATTTCTTCTATTAAAAGAAAATAACTGGAATGAGATCAAAACCATAAAACCGAGTCCATAAAAAAAGCCCTGATCTAAATCAGGGCCTCTTTTTTTATTTATATTCTGCCTAATCACGACGATTACGTGGTCGCTGCTGTTCCTGTTTACGTCGCTGATCATTCCAGCGTGGATTATTGGAGCGGTTTTGCTGAACCCGTTTACGCTGCTGTTCTGCCACTTTTTTACGTTGTTCCAGCTGCTGGCGACGTTTACGTTCGGCCTGAGCCTGTTTCTGACGCTGGTTACTCAGATTCTTGCGTTGCTGTTCCAGACGTTGTCGTTCCAGTTGAGTTTTACGACGATCCAGTTCTATTTGCCGACGACGTTCCTGTTCCCAGTTACGCTGCTGAATATTTTTGCGCCGTTCCAGTTCCAGCCTCTTACGTTGCTGTTCATATTCCCAGCGTTGCCGGTCATAGCGGCGGTCTTGATCATAACGATAGTCATAACCTCGATCGCGACGGTCATAACGTCCGTCATAATAACCATCATCAGGAAAAGCCACACAGCCTACGGCTAAAGCTAAAAATGCAGTGGCTAAGGATACCGTTATTATTTTTATCGCCATAAGCTATCTCCTTGTATACAGACTTCTACATCAAAGTCGCAAAAGTGCTGTAAAAATCTCACTTAAACTATCAATGACATCTGATTAAATTCAGGTTAGCGTATTTGGCAGATGATCTATGTACATTGATATTAAGACTTATATAAGAATATGGTCACTAAAACCCTAATCATGTAGAAAAAATGAAGAATTATGGGAAAAGGATGAAAACTCATGGGTGCGAATAATCCGGTCACAAAATTTGTAATGGATAAGGGGCAGGGCACTGCAGCACGCTTGCTGGATTGCCTGCCGAGCTTTGCACAAGAACGTCTGGTAAAAGCATTGGATTATCCTTATGACTATCCTGATTTGGATCCTTATATAAAATGCTTGATGGCGATTCAGATCAAACAGGGACAGCACGGTTTTATTAGTGAAGATGCGGTGCGATCACGTCAACTGTTTGATGAACGCATGAAAGCTATTCAGGCGAAACCGACGCCGGTCAAGGCAGTCGAGGATCTGCGTCTGCCATTGCAAAATGGCACTATCTTTGCCCGACATTATCATCCGGCACCACAGAAAAAATTGCCGATGGTCATTTTCTATCATGGTGGTGCATTTATAGTGGGTGGTCTGGATACGCATGATGAGTTCTGCCGTTTATTGGCGGTGCATGCCAAGGTGCAGGTACTCAGCGTGGCTTATCCGCTAACGCCCGAATACAGTCCTTTGCAGATGGTACAGGTCTGTGAAGATGCTCTGGCTTGGGTACATCAAAACATTAAGCAGCTGAAAATCTATAAAAACCAGATTGTAGTGGCCGGGGATAGTGCAGGTGGAAATCTGGCGGCAGTGGTTGCGCAGCGGAGTGCCGATAAAATCTATGCACCTCGCGCACAGTTATTGCTTTACCCGGCTGTCGATTTTAAAAGCCGCCATCCTTCTTTTTATGCATACAATCAGGGCCTGGTACTTTCAGCTCAGGATATTGATCTGGTGACCAAGCTATATGCTGAAACACATCAGGTCGAACTGGACGATCCGCTGATTTCACCGACCTATGGTGAACTGAAGAATCTGCCACCTGCCTATGTCATTACTGCCCGTCATGATGTATTGCATGATGAGGGTTCAATCTATGCTCTGAAGTTACGTGAGAATGGGGTGCGTGTGTATTATCAGGAATATACGGATCAGGCACACGGTTTTATCAATCTGACCCCAATTCATAAACGTTCGAAAAAGCAGGTTATTGAACTCAGCAAGAATTTCCGTAAATTCCTGGATAAAAAGATCTGACTCAAAAATAGATATAAAAAAGGTGTTTCACGAGAAACACCTTTTTTATTTTTTATGGATCTTGGCTTCTGGAAAGACTAGATTAAATTTAGGCACATAGAAGCTTTGTAAATATTTAGCCTTAGAAAAATCCGGGAATATATCCTGAGCATCTTGCCACTCTGCCTGAATAAGCTTGGATAAATAACCCCGAAATTGAGGGCTAAACTGATAATGTTGGGATTTCCAGGTTTGCCGGATTTTTAGCATGGAGCTTGGAAGATGATGACTATTTAAATAGAAAGAACGAGGAGATTTAGGTTTTTTAAGACGAAGCGTCATGCTTTGCTCACGATAAGTAATGCGGCAAATCGTTTCCTGTCCCTGTTCTTGCCAGTCAAACTCTGCATATTCTTTAGGAATACCCCACAAGTGCTGACCATGCACAATAGATTCATGAGTAGAGACATAAATTTTCGGAATAGTCGAAAGACGCCGTCTGCTAATTAAAGGATGATCCATAATGAGCAATTCATCATAAGGACCCACAGGAGAATGATGATAGCGCACTAATAGAACCTGAACGACACGGCCGAGTGGAGATGGCGCAATCCGAAAACTTTGAAATTCACGAATGAAATGAGGGGTAATCCAGTAATTTAGAATAAAACCCTCCCCCTGCAAATGCCAGGGCGGAAATTGATGGACGCTTTTCTCCTGTAGTAATGCATGGCTCATTATTATTCTCTTGTCTTTAGTCGGCAGGTCACTGCATTATTAGTCATGAAAGATTAATATGTTGTGAATCTCAACCTTTCTTTATCAGTAGATGAGTTAAAAAATGTTAAAAAAATCATTATCTGCTATCGCGTTGATCGCATTTAGCTTGCCAAGTTTTGCTGCCAATACCCTGATCGAGATGAAGACCTCATCCGGTAATATCGAAATTGAACTCTTTAATGACAAAGCACCGATTACGGTGAAAAACTTTGAAGAATATGTCAAAAGCAACTTCTATAAAGGAACCATTTTCCATCGGGTCATTCCTGGTTTCATGATTCAGGGCGGAGGCTTTGATCTCAACATGCAGGAAAAAGCCAATAATAAAGCTTCAATCAAGAATGAATCAGATAATGGTTTGCAAAACAAACGTGGCACTTTGGCCATGGCACGTACCAACGACCCTAATTCGGCGAAAGCGCAGTTCTTTATTAACTTGGTAGATAACAGTTTTCTGGATCGTTCACCAAGAAATGCTGGATATGCAGTATTTGGCCGGGTCACAAAAGGTATGGAAGTAGTCGATAAGATCGCTCAAGTACCTACTCAGAACTATGGCATGCATCAGGATGTTCCGAAAACAGCTGTGAAAATCAACAGTGTGACCATTAAAGCACCAAGCGTGAAAAAGTAAGTGAAAAATAAAACATAAATGTTTTGTTTATATTTTCTTTGGAATATTATGAACTTATGTAACAATTGGTAGGAAAATGAACTAATTTGGTGCATAAAAATGAAACAGTCATGATTGGTGTGCGTTAAAAGCACTTGCTTGTGTAGGAAATTGCCCTATAATGAGCTCATACCGACGAGATAGACGGA
>NZ_JAALGV010000142.1:0-22389 GCF_011174875.1 Acinetobacter sp. GFQ9D191M | reverse complement strand
AAGAAGATCGTTTTTTGATTTATGAAAGAGGCCTATTCTTAATTTTTATAGATTTTTGAATATAAGAAATTAATTTTCATGTTCCAGAGCTTATTCATCTCAGGAAAAGCACAACCGCATACTTTGAACAGGAATGCGCCGAGCCACAAAAATAATATCTAAATTGAGAATTTCATCTTGTTACAGTAGCAGGATCAGACAGAGAGCTACGCTTCAACTTAAAATATTTTCTGGCAGAAAAAAAGTTTAGCTGAATGACCACCCTGTCCGGATCAGGCTGGCTTTTGTTGCAATACGCTATAAATTTCACATTCTCGATAGCTCAATTCCGGTCAACAGAAACTGTTTCAGATGAATTTTCTTTATTGCATAGCGCCATACTACCAGGCTAAAACAGAAATTCAGATTTCCTGAAATACCGGAATATCTAGCCACTGTGCATTTGGAAAATCCTTTTGCAAACATTGCTGCAGATACTGAATAGTATCCTGTGCAATGACTGCATCCTGAGCATCATCGGCATGGTTAAATGCCAGCGCATACAGCTCAATCTTACGCTGCTTGAGCAGTTCCAGACTGAGCAGAGTGTGGTTGATACTGCCAAGACGACCTGAGGTCACCAGAATAACAGGAAACTGCTGTGCGGCAATATAGTCTACGGTGAGCAGGTCTTCTGTTAGTGGTACCATCAGGCCACCTGCTCCTTCCAGCAGAACACGGTCAAACTGTGCGGCCAGTTGCTGTGTGGCCTGTTCAATTTTTTGAAAATCTACTGGACGCTGGTCCAAACGTGCTGCCAGATGGGGCGATGCCGGATAGCTATAAATTTCCGGCATAGTCAGCTTTTGCTGATCTTCTGGCAGCAAGCCGCAGCCCATAATCTTTCGATGCTGTTCGATATCTTCAGACGGATCAGTGTTGCCAGTCTGGATCAACTTCTGGGTAATAGTACGAATGCCTTGCGCATTCCAGATTTTGGCCAGAAAACCAGTAGCATAGGTCTTGCCAATACTGGTATCTATACCGCTGACAAAATAGATGTTTGCGTTCATGAGCGCTTCCGTGCAATGAGATAAATCGGGTGATAGGTCAAAGGATACTTCTGGCTATCTGGTAGCTGGAATTGTTGATATTGCTCATAAAAAAGCTGTAAGGAAGATTTGCTCCAGCGGAAACCATCTGCCGTTGCCTGTACGCCAGTGGCTTTTATATGTTTCAGTACGTCGCGAGGATGTTCAAACTCCAGAATCAGGTGCTGTTCCTCCCGCATCAGGACCTCATAACCACAAGATTCCAGCAGTTCAACCATTTGTGGAAGTGAGGGATATTTCAACCCCTGCCCAGTCAATATTTTAATTTCTTTTAAATTGTCCTGTGCATAGCTGGCAAAGCAGAACCAGCCAGACAGATTTAAAACCTGATGAATTTTCACAAATAAAGCGTCCAGATGCTGCACCCATTGCAAGGCAGAACAGGACACCACCAGATCCAACGATTGTGGCAGTGGCAAAGTTTCGATATTGCCAATTCCCCAGTAAATCCGGCCATCTTCCTCAAAATGCTGTTTAACTTCTGGATAAAGGTCATTTAAAAACAACTGGTCGAAACTGTAATGCTGCATCAGCTGGCGGGTAAACAGACCTGAACCACAGCCAATTTCCAGGATACGCTGTAAATTTACCGCAATATGCGCTTGCATATACTGGACCAGTTCCATTGCTACCCGACGCTGGGCAATAGCATGCTCTTCATAGCTGGACTGTGCCTGAGCAAAGCGCTGCGCGACCTGATCAGTTTTCATCGTGGCAACTCCTGCAGAGCATTCTGCAACTGTTGCAACTGTGCCGGACTGACCTGCTGATGTAAACAGATTCGCAATCTGGAAGTGTTTTTCGGTACAGTCGGTGGACGTACTGGCAGGACATAAAAACCCTTTTGCTGTACATATTCTGCTGCAGCGACGGTTTTGGCTGCATCGCCAATAATTACCGGTACAATTTGAGAACTGGATGGACAAGCATAACCCAAGGCCTGAATGCCCTGATGACAGCGACTAACCAGACTGGCAAGCTGTTGGCGCTCCTCCTGCATTTCTTGCATTTTCTGGAAAATAAAATGCGTCCAGGCCATACAGATTGGGGGCTGTGCAGTACTAAAAATTAGCGGACGCATGCTGTTGATCAGATATTCACGAATAAGCGGATGACAGACCAGATAGCCACCGACTGAAGCCAGTGCCTTACCAAAAGTCCCGACCAGCAGGTCAATCTGGTCTATGACCTGATACTGCTCGGCACAACCCAGCCCGCGTTCACCACGCACACCAATGGCATGGGCTTCATCCACATACAGCATCACCTTATCAAATTGCTGTTTGAGTGCCACTAATGCACCGAGATCCGTTTCATCACCATCCATACTAAAAATGGATTCAGTGACGACAATGATGCGCTGAATATTATCATCTGCCTGATACTTTACTAAAAGCTGTTGTAGATGTTCCAGATCATTATGCCGGTAGCGTACATAGCTGGCATTGGATAAACGGATACCATCAATGATGCTGGCATGTACCAGCTTGTCGGCAATAATAACGGTCTTGCTATCCACCAATGCTGGCAGAACCCCGATATTCATATGATAGCCGCTATTAAATAACAGCACCGAACGACCAAAAGCCTGCGCCATGCTGGTCTCCAGCTATTCATAGGCTGGGAAATTCCCAGTCAGCAGTCGCGAGGAGCTGGCACTCATCTGTCGTTCAGCAAGCGGTGTTAGGTTAAAAAATTCTTCCCGCAGCTGCAGATCGGCCGCCAGACCAAGATAATCATTGGATGCCAGATTCAGCATCTCAATCCCATTCAGCTGAAGATAAGGCTGGCTGGAAACCCCCTGTTTAAACTGGCGATACTGGCCCTGCTGTTTCAAATCATCCAGTTGCTGCTGAAAATATTCCAGATGCTTCATGCTGTTGCTCCCATTGCCTGAATCATCTCGCACATATGCACCAGTAAAGTTTTAAGTTGTTCAGCAGAAATCACAAATGGTGGCATCACATAGACCAACCGACCAAAGGGACGAATCCATACACCACGGCGTACACATTCTGCCTGGAAGCTAGCCAGATCAACAGGTTGCTGTAGTTCCACGACTCCAATCGCGCCAAGTACGCGGATATCAGCAGCCTGTGGCAAGGCATTTAATGGCTGTAAATGGTCTTTTAATACTTGTTCAATCTGTTGCACTCTTGCCTGCCAGTCCTGTGACAATAAAAGCTGGGTGCTTTTGAGTGCCACTGCACAGGCCAGTGGATTCGCCATAAAGGTCGGGCCATGCATAAATACGCCTGCTTCACCACTGGAAATGGTTTCTGCGACATGCGCAGTCGTCAGTGTGGCTGACAAGGTCATATAACCGCCAGTCAGCGCCTTGCCCAGACACATGATATCCGGGATAACACCCGCATGTTCACACGCAAACAGTTTGCCGCTCCGGCCAAAACCAGTCGCGATTTCATCCAGAATTAACAGGATATTGTAACGATCACACAGCTGACGTACCTGGCGCAGGTATTCTGGATGATACAGGCGCATACCACCTGCTCCCTGCACGATCGGCTCAATAATCATGGCTGCAGTCTGTTCATGCTTTTCTGCTAATAATTGTTCCAGTGGCTGGATATCATCAACTTGCCATTCACCATCAAAACGGCTTTGTGGTGCCGGAACAAAATAACGGTTCGGCAGACTAGAACCAAAAATCTGGTGCATGCCCGTGACCGGATCGCAGACTGACATGGCATTCCAGGTATCGCCATGATAACCGGAACGAGTGGTCACAAAATTGCTTTTCTGTCCCTGACCACGCGCATGCCAGTATTGCACCGCCATTTTCAAAGCCACTTCCACAGCAACCGAACCGGAATCGGCATAGAAAATCCGATCCAGTGGCTCTGGAGTAATCTCAATCAGCAATTTAGCCAGATCAATCGCCGGCTGATGGGTCAGGCCACCAAACATGACATGTGACATGGATTGCAACTGGGTCTGCACCGCCTGATTCAGCTCTGGATGGTTATAACCATGGATCGTGCACCACCAGGACGACATCCCATCAATCAGCTGTGTGCCATCTTCCAGTTCAATTACAGCACCATGTGCCGCCCTCACCTTGTAACAAGGCAAAGGATGACTCATGGAAGTATAGGGATGCCAGATATGCTGCTGATCAAAAGAATCGTGCACGGAAAATAACCTAAACAATAGCGCTGTCCTGATCTTAACGGTTTAATTCTGAAATGAACATCTAGCTGACCTTTAGCGATTTTTTGATTAACGATTTTTTTGTAAAAATTGCAAGATTGGCTCAATGACCAAATTGGTATCGAATAGGACAGCATCGTGCGCAGCTGAAATTTTCACCAAGTTCAGATGATCTGCATTGAAATGTGCAATATTTTGTATAATTTTGCAGGGAACTAGCATATCGTTCTCAGAATTTATAAATAGCATCTTGCCAGGATAGCCTTTTAAGATATCTACCAAATTTAATTGTTCTAAAAGATAGAGATGAGCCTGCTGATAGGATAAATCAATATTTACCAACTGCTCTTGTAAATGTTTTGCCCGTTCTCGTGGTGCTACTGAACCCAAAGTGACCAGTGCACAAAAGCGTTTTAGAGCCTGTTGAGGCTGTAACATCACCGCATGTTTAAATTGCTCATACTGCACTTTGGGCATAGCATGAGACCAGTTTTCTTGTACCACAAAGCAGGGGTTTGACATACAGGCAATTACAGGCTTGGCGACTTGTATCTGCTGATAGATTGCATTAGCCAATAACAATGCTAACTGCCCGCCAAGTGACCAGCCAATCAGTACATCTTTATCAGCTGCAACCTGTACCTTTTCTGCCAGTATTGCTGCATTATTCGGATCAAAGATATCCCAGACTTCGATCTGATGCTGTGGCATTAACTGCTCTTCTAGCTGCTGTACAAATTCATTCAGTACCTGAGTCCCCAGTCCCCAGCCGCTGATGAGCAGAATTTTCATCAATCTTGTTCCCTATTTTTTGTCATCTATTCAATAAAAAAGGGACCAATCTCTTTCGGAATGATCCCTGATATACAGCTGCAAAATTTAAGCAGGCTGCATGGCATCCATAGCAAGCTCACGGCCGGTTTTCTTCGGTGTTTCAGCTTTTAGTCCTAGTTTGGCAAACAGGGCTTTGTCCTTGCCTTCACCACTATTCGGTGCAGTCAGTAATTTATCACCTGAGAACAGTGAGTTAGCACCTGCCATGAATGCCAGGGCCTGATCGGAATCAGATAGAGATTCACGGCCTGCAGACAGACGGATATAGCTTTTTGGCATGATGATACGTGCTACGGCAATCGTCCGGATCCAGTCAATCACATCCAGTTTTTCTACATCGGCGAGCGGTGTTCCTTCGATTGGCACCAGCATATTAATTGGTACCGATTCTGGGTGAATTGGCATGGTCGCCAGTTCAAATAATAATCCCACACGGTCCTGTTTACCTTCACCCAAGCCGACAATCCCGCCACTACATACATTAATTCCAGCTGAACGAACATGGTCTAAAGTATTTAAGCGATCGTCAAAAGTTCGGGTGCTAATGACATTCGCGTAATATTCACGCGAAGTGTCGAGGTTATGATTGTAATAATCCAGTCCAGCATCTTTTAAACGTTCTGCCTGAGAGGCATTTAACATACCTAAGGTCATGCAGGTTTCCATACCCAGCTTTTTTACTTCCTGGATTAATTCCAGCACATAAGGCATATCGCGCTCGTGCGGATTCCGCCATGCTGCGCCCATACAGAAACGGGTCGATCCTGATTCTTTCGCCTGTTTTGCTTCAGCAATGGCTTTTTGTACCTCTACCCTTTTTTCAATTTCCAGATCAGTATCGTAATGGGCAGACTGGGAACAGTATTTACAGTCTTCCGGACAACGACCGGTTTTAATAGAGAGCAAGGTGCTGACCTGTACGGTATTGGCATCAAAATACTCACGGTGAATTTGCTGTGCCTGAAATAGCAGATCCATCAGTGGTTGATCATAAAGTGCCTGAATCTCGTCACGCGTCCAGTCATTGCGAGTCATAGTCTCAACATCAATGTTAAAAAAGAATGCAGAAATAATACGCGGTTTTTTAAAAAATGGTTTAGCCTTTTCTATCAAAATTTGAGGGAATAGCGCTAATTTATAAGCTGAGCTTTTCAATCAATTACAATTTTATGCTGCAAGATTTTATGATTTAAGCTGCTTTAATCCTTATTATTTATATATAAAACTTATAAATAAAATTCTCAATTTCTGTCTTGATAAAAATTAATAATGAATTTGCAACTTACTCATTATCAAGCTCACAAAAGCCAGTAAAACCAAGCTTATGGCAGAAAATTTAGAGCCCTTGGCTCTAAACATCCAAGGGCTTTTTTATAAAAGTATTGTTTAACTCAAGCTGACAATTCATTAAAGTTTAAATCTGAGTCGGTACAAATAAAAAGCGCGAGATTTTTAAAATTTAGCTCAATCTATGTCTATTCATAAAGTGACTCGCTTCATCGGAAACATCAGATATACAAGCTGTATCAGTCCACATAACTTAACCACGAACCGCTGCCTGAATTATTGCTACATCAATTTTCTTCATTTTAAGCATGGCATCAAATACCCTTTTTGCTACTACAGGATCTGAACTGTAAGATGCTTCAAGTAAAACCATTGGGATAATCTGC
The DNA here is from genome assembly GCF_011174875.1 of Acinetobacter sp. GFQ9D191M. Classification (NCBI taxonomy): domain Bacteria; kingdom Pseudomonadati; phylum Pseudomonadota; class Gammaproteobacteria; order Moraxellales; family Moraxellaceae; genus Acinetobacter; species Acinetobacter sp. GFQ9D191M. The sequence goes on along the minus strand of NZ_JAALGV010000142.1, from coordinate 15,620 downwards.
CAGGAAATTCCCCATTTATCCTTACACCAGCCGCATTCACTTTCCTGCCCACTATTGTTCACAATCGCATTCCAGTATCGGTCCGTTTCTTCCTGATCTTGTGTGGCCACTTGAAAGGAAAAAGCTTCATTATGCTTAAATTCTGGTCCACCATTTAAACCAATACATGGAATACCCAGGACCGTAAAATTGACTGTAATGACATCTCCCTCTTTTCCTGACGGATAATCTCCAGGGGCAAGGACTATTGCTCCTACTGACGAGTCTGGAAAGATTTCTGCATAAAAGCGTGCAGCCTCTTCAGCATCGTGATCATACCAAAGGCAAATGGTATTTTTTGCAATATTCATGATCTCACCTCTACTTAGAGATTAAGAGATGACGCATTTGTTTAACCCTGCTTTACGCTTTTGAGTGGCTAAACAAATTTATCTATGCGTTCTATATTCGACCTAAGCTGGCAAAAGGCCAGTTTCTTTGTTGTGTTTTTATTCTTCGAATTGTAATAGCAGGTATTTCTTGATCTGCTGCAGATTTTATAAAATGCTTTGTAGCTGTTATAAGCCACTAAAATGTCTATAAAATTGTCGATGTCCAAGTCGAAAATATGCCTTTTTTTTCATTTGCACTGATTACAGACTGCTACTTTAAAAATACCTTAATGGTCGGAAACTCCATTTCTATCGTCAATGCGATGGCTGGGGTAATTGGTGTTTTCCTAATGTATAAAGGCTGCCAGTATCTATCGTGAAAGTATAGAAGTGGAAAAACTGACAGATTAAATTCCTTCCCCACAGTAAGGCCCTCAATCATTTAAGGGTTTTTTCTTTCTTTGTGAAAAATCAATTTAAAACCAAGGTCTGGATATTTCAATTTTTCAGGTTCTTTTCCTAAAAACCTGAGCTCAGCAAGCCTTGCAAAATAGCTCGTTCAAGACGACTTAGCCTTACAAAAAGCTACATTTCCAGTGCGTTAATTTCCTGGAATTATCCAAAAAATATTTTTTATGAATAACATTAATTTATGTTATAAATTAACCCCATATTTTATGAAATTATTTATTACGTAATTAAATTACGTATTGAATAATATTCAAGATCCAGTATGATGAGTTAAATTCCTTCTTTTTCTTGTGTGCATCAGGAATCGATGCAGTTCAGCAAGTCAAAGAAGTCAGGCAAACGGATTTGTCTTCTCAATATAAAACGGCAGTGATACCTCCGTAGAGCCTGAACAGACAGTAAAAGATGAGCAATAGGATTGCTTCTAAAAAATGAGGATGTTGTATGAATGAATTAGCCAATCCATTAGAACTATGTGGATTCGAATTTATTGAATTTGTATCTGAAGATGGTCAGCTGGATCCAGTTTTCCAAGCCATCGGATTCACTAAAGTGGCGAAGCATAAATCGAAAAATGTCTATTTATGGCGCCAGGGCAATATTAATATCATTCTGAATTATCAGCCTGAATCATATGCAGCATTTTTCTATAAAGAGCACGGTCCTTCTGCTTGTGCAATGGGCTTCCGTACCAAGAATGCAGCAAAAGCTTTTCAAAAGGCGATTGAAATCGGTGCAGAACCGATTTATAGCAAAATCGGCCCAATGGAGCTTAACATCCCTGCGATTAAAGGAATCGGTGGTTCTCCAATCTTCCTGGTCGATTGTGACATTTACCAAAATGATTTTATCTTCTTTGATAATGTTCCATCGCGTCCAGTCGGCACTGGCCTGAATGAAATCGATCATTTAACGCATAATGTTTATAAAGGTCGTATGCAGTACTGGGCAGATTTCTATGAAAAGATTTTCAACTTCCAGGAAATCCGCTACTTCGATATTAAAGGCGAATACACTGGCCTGACTTCTAAGGCACTAACAGCACCAGATGGCAAGATCCGTATTCCACTGAATGAAGATTCAGACAAAGGTAATGGCCAGATCGCTGAGTTCCTGAACGAATTTAATGGAGAAGGCATTCAGCACATTGCCTTTATCTGTGATGACCTGCTTGAAACTTGGGACAAGCTGAAAGCTTTAGGCACCAAGTTCATGACGCCACCGCCAAGCACTTATTATGAAATGCTGGATGAACGTCTGCCAAATCATGGTGAGCCAGCGGATGAGCTACAAAAACGTGGCATTCTGCTCGATGGCAATACCAAAGATGGTAACAAACGCCTGCTGTTACAGATTTTCTCTGAAAACATGATTGGCCCAGTGTTCTTTGAGTTTATCCAGCGCAAAGACGATGATGGTTTCGGTGAAGGTAACTTTAAGGCCTTATTTGAATCAATCGAACGTGATCAGATCAAACGTGGTGTTTTAGACATTTCTAAAGCCTGACCTTTTTAAAACCATACCGGTGTCTATGTAGTCTCATATGCATCGGTATGGTTGCCTCTGTTTCAACGTATACGCTCGTATAACACTTAAGATTCTGCATCGATGACGGCATAAAAATAATAAAGCACATCATAGTTCAGCGCTTAATCTCACATGGATGATGAATAAAAATGCAGCATATTGAACAAGGAAACCTGAAAAAAGGTTTAAGTAACCGGCATATTCAGCTCATCGCACTCGGTGGTTCAATTGGCACCGGACTGTTTCTTGGAATTTCACAAACGATCAAGCTTGCCGGGCCTTCCGTTATTTTAGGTTATGCCATTGCAGGCTTGATTGCCTTCCTAATGATGCGCCAGCTCGGTGAAATGATTGTCCATGAACCTGTGAGTGGTTCTTTTAGTCATTTTGCTTATAAATACTGGGGCAAATTTGCCGGATTTATGTCGGGCTGGAATTATTGGGTACTGAATATTCTGGTCTGTATGGCCGAATTAAGTGCCGTCGGTCTTTATATCCATTACTGGTGGCCAGAAATTCCGACCTGGGTCTCTGCCCTTGGCTTCTTCATTTTCATTAATGTGATTAATCTCCTTCACGTGAAATTATTCGGTGAAATGGAGTTCTGGCTGGCGATCATTAAGGTCGGTGCGATTATTGCCATGATTGCGTTCGGCAGTTACCTGCTTGCTAGTGGTAGTGGGCATAGCCAGTCCAGTCTGGAAAATTTGTGGCAATTAGGTGGCTTCTTCCCGAATGGGATTATGGGTCTGATTATGGCGATGGCCATGATCATGTTTGCTTTTGGTGGTATTGAACTGGTCGGCATTGCAGCGGCAGAAACAGATAACCCGAAAAAAACCTTACCTAAAGCAGTAAACCAGATTGTTTACCGTGTTCTGTTATTTTATATCCTGAGCCTGGTGGTGATTCTATCGCTTTATCCTTGGAATATGATGGCGCAAGGTGGCAGTCCTTTCGTGCTGATTTTCGATTCACTTGGTAGCCAGACGGTGGCCGCTGTTCTGAATTTTGTGGTTTTAACCGCAGCGATTTCGGTTTATAACAGTACTAATTACTGTACCAGCCGCATGCTGTTGGGATTAGCTCAACAAGGTAATGCACCTAAATTTCTAGCTAAAATCAATCAGCGCGGTATTCCGGTCAATGCTGTTATGGTCTCGGCGTTCTGTACGCTCCTATGTGTCTTGTTGAATTATCTGGTGCCAGAAAAAGCCTTTAGCATGCTGATGATGCTGGTGGTCGCAGCCATTGTGATTAACTGGGTGGTAATTTCCTATACCCATTTAAAATTCAAGACCTCCATGAACCGCATGCAGACCAGAACAGATTTTCCAAGTGTGGCTTATCCATTCACCAACTACTTATGTATCGCATTTATGGGCGGTATTCTGCTGATTATGAGCAGCACCCCGGACATGCGTGTGGCTGTCATCATGATTCCGGTCTGGATTGGTATTCTCTCGGTTGCCTACTTCTTTAAGCGCAAACAGGAGTCTCAGACTGCTATTTTAGATAACAGCAAAATTAGCACCTTACCAGAAGCGTAATCGCATATTGATTAGATTAGGATAGATTCATGTTTCAACATATTGATACTTATGCCGGCGATCCGATTCTCTCTTTAATGGAAGAATTCAACAAAGATCAGCGTAGTAACAAAGTCAACTTAAGCATCGGCCTATATTACAACGAAGACAATATTGTGCCGCAACTAGACTCAGTGCAAAAAGCCTATACTTACCTGACCCCTGACTATAATAAAGTCCGTGTTTATTTGCCGATGGATGGTCTGAACAGCTTTAACCAGGCTGCACAGGAATTAATTTTTGGAACCTCCAGCCCTGCCCGCGAGCAAGGTCGTGTGGTCACGATTCAGACTTTGGGTGGCTCAGGTGCACTAAAAGTCGGCGCTGACTTTTTAAAGAAATATTTTCCAGAATCTGAAATATGGGTGAGCCAGCCGACTTGGGAAAACCATATTGCGATCTTTAACGGCGCTGGTATTCAAACCCATTTCTATCCTTATTATGATGCAGAAACCAATGCCGTTAATGTACCGGCGATGCTGGATTGCTTAAAACAGCTGCCCGCTCAAAGTATTGTGTTACTGCATCCATGCTGTCATAACCCGACCGGGGCAGATTTACAGCCACATGAGTGGGATCAGGTCATTGAGGTATTAAAAGCGCAATCCTTAATTCCGTTCTTGGATATGGCTTATCAAGGTTTTGGTCAGGGTCTGGAACAGGATGCCTATGCCATTCGTGCACTTGATCAAGCCGGTATGAATTTTATCGTCAGCCATTCATTTTCCAAAATCTTCTCTTTATATGGAGAGCGTATTGGTAGCTTAAGTTTCGTCTGTGATGATTCCACAAGCGCACAAAATGTTTTAGGCCAGTTAAAAGCTACAGTTCGCCGGATTTATTCAAGTCCAGCGGCTAATGGTGCCCTATTGGTGAGTCAGGTGTTAAATACTCCTGAACTGTTTCAGCAATGGCAGGTTGAAGTTGAAGAAATGCGCCAGCGTATTTTACGCATGCGTGGCTTACTCAAAGAAAAATTGTCTCAGGCATTGCCAGAACTTGATTTCAGCTACCTGACTCAACAGCAAGGTATGTTTAGCTATACTGGTTTAACTGCTGATCAAGTGGATCTGTTAAAACAGCATTACGGTATTTATCTGGTTCGTAGTGGCCGGATGTGTACGGCGGGTCTGAACCTAAGCAATATTGATTATGTTGCCGAGTCGATGGCTGCGGTGATCAAAATGCAGAATGAAGCTGAACCACTGATCGCTTAGAAATAATTAAGTTTTTAAATGCCTTCTAGCTTGAGTGCTCGAAGGCTTTTTTATGAATGGTGATTTGACCTATTTAAATAAAAAAAGCCGTCAGATCATGTTCTTGGGCAAAATCCGTAACCACTTGGATATCTATTCTTATTTCATCTGGATACTTTTTGATTTGGAATTAATGAGATTGTATGAAACCGTGGGACATTACTTCTTTATTATTCGTGAAACATAAAAAATCATAAAAAAAGCCCAATCTAAGATGATCGAGCTTCTTATCACAATTTAAATATATGATTTATATCAATAAATAAAATAATTACGTATAAGGTGTATTATGTTAATTTTAGGAAAACTAATTAATTATTTTATTTATAAATTTTTTCCTCCCATGATCTGCCTAATCTTGAATAAATGTCTATAATTTTCACATTATCAATATTTGTATTATTTATTAAAAATAATATTAGATCTCTCAAGGTAATACTTAAAAAAATATTATCTGGTTTAATCTGGGAAACTCTATTGTTTGAAATATAATTTCTTCTCGAGTTTCTTACTCTAACTCCAGCAACTCTACTAGTAATAGAATTATTAGAAATATCTATATTTTCAGAGTGTTGAACATCTACACCAACATCAAATCCATTAGTAATATTCCCCGATACAACCCCATTAGAACAGCCTACGATTTTGATCGCTACAGATTCCATATTAATCTCCATCAAAACAAACTTGATATAGAAAGTAGATAAGGACTTAATTTAGTAGCTAGGCTAGGGACTTTCTCACCAAACAATTCAATTACATTCAGAATGGTCTGTGATAAATTATTTGCTCTTTCTAATACATTAGATGTATTAGCCTCTTCTAATTCTTTTATTTTTAATGAAATTTTTTCTAAATTTTCCTCTAACTCACTATTAGATTGATTCTGAAAACTACTTACATCTTGTTTTAATTTATTAATTAATTCAATTTGTTCGGTTATCAAGACTTTGTTACCAATAAATTGATTTTTATGAGATCCTCTAACTTTGAAGGCTGTACTTTCATCACCAGATAAGAGGACTTCATTTTCTTGAAAAATATTCTCGTTACTATCTTCCATATCGAATGCTATAAACTTCTTAGTAGACATATTAATTTTCCTAAAAATTAAATTATTCATATAGTTATACTATATTTAATAGTAGCTTTTACAGAAGAATTTAAATTCCTACTCATTCAGTATTATAGATAACTATAAAAGTCTCCCTAGTGAACTAATTATTTAACATAAAATCTCTTATTCGAAATCTAAAATGTAACTCCAAAATAGAAATGTCCGGTTTCTCCAAAGTAAAAATGTCCGCTTTTAGAATATGCACTTTTGCGATTTCCTTAGCGGACGGTTTGATATGTTGGTGTCTATGTCGGATAAAGAACTTAAACGATTGTCGGTCTTGCAGGAAATCTGCGATCAACGCATAACTCAATCCCAGGCTGCTCAGCTACTTCATATTTCAGAACGTCAGATCAGACGCTTACTGCAGAAATACAAAGCCCAAGGTCCAGTTGCATTAGCCCATGCCGGTCGTGGCCAAATCAGCAATTCCAAACTTCCTGAAGAACTCAGACTCAAATGCCTCAATATTGTTTCTGACCAACTCCATGGTTTCGGACCCACTTTAGCGCATGAAAAGCTCACCACCGTGCATGGATTCGATCTTTCAGTAGAAACCCTGCGTTCCTGGATGATTGCAGCTGACTTATGGATTCCTCGATCCAAGCGCCTGAAGCGCCCGTATCAGCCTCGTTACAACCGGGATTGCTTTGGTGAGCTGATCCAAATTGATGGCTCACACCATGACTGGTTTGAAGGACGCGCTGCTAAATGCTGCCTACTGGTGTTCATTGATGATGCCACAGGCAAATTACAGCATTTACGCTTCTGTGAGTCAGAATCAACTTTTGACTATATGATTTCAACACGTTTATATGTCGAACAGCACGGTAAGCCTTTAGCGTTTTACAGCGACAAACATTCAGTCTTTAGAGTGAATCAAAGCAGCAAGAAAGACACCAAGATTACCCAGTTTGGACGTGTACTCAGCACCCTGAATATCGATATCATCTTCGCCAATTCACCGCAGGCCAAAGGCCGTGTAGAACGGGCCAACAGAACCCTTCAGGACCGTCTGATCAAGGAGATGCGCCTGAAAGGCATCTGTTCGATTGAGCAAGCGAATGCCTGGCTACCCTGCTTCATTGAGCAGTTCAATCAGAAGTTCGCCAAGATGGCTTTTAATCCTAAGAATCTACATCGGCCTATCACTGAAACAGCCGAAGAGTTAGATGATATTTTTACTTGGCGTGAACCCCGCAGAGTCACGAATAGCCTGACGATTACTTATGATAAATGCGTATATCTCTTGGAAAACACCGAAGAAAATCAGAGGTTGATCGGTAAGTATCTTGAGTTCCTGGAATACCCGGATGGTACTGTAGCCATCATGCATAATAGCCGAAAGATCAATTACAGCCTCTTCGATAAATTAAGTCAGCTGAATCAGCGAGAGATTGTTGAGAATAAACGGTTGGGTGCTGTTCTGAATCATATCCAACAACAGCATGAAGAACTGGAACAGCAAAACAAACGTAATCGTTCTCAAAAGATGCCAAGCAGACGTGCACAGAAAACAGCAATTCAAGAACGAAATCTAAATCCTGTGCTTGACTTGGAAATGTCCATATAGGACATTTCTATTTGGTTATTAGGTAGGACATTTCTACTTAGGAATAACACTAAAAACTGAAATGCTGTACCGAATTACAACCTATTTAACACAATGGCTATTCTACGAACTCTAAAGCCTCTAAGTAAGATAGGAACCTCTGTTCAATTTTCTTTAAGATTTCATATCCATTAAAAAAGAATAAGCATTTTTGTTATATTTCACAATTAAGCCACTTTTTAATTTCTCTCTAACGATCAAATGCTGGATATAAAAAAGATCCAGTACCTCAATCAGGTCTGGACCTATGTAATGACTATAAATTATATGTAAAATAAAGTGTTAGACAGCCACCTGTGGATTAAACAAGGCATCAATCTGCTGTTGAATCCCGAGCAGATAATCGATGGCTTGTTGCATCTGATCTGCTGGCAACTGGTCTTCGGTGCCAATACAGGTAATCACATGGTCAAGCTGTCGGCTAAAGTTATACACCGGAATCGCCACTGCATGGATGCCCGCCATCATATCACCGGTTACGGACGCATAGCCCTGCTGCAGGATTTTCTCTTTAAGTTGCAAGAATTCTTCCCAATTCGCAGGATATTGACCTGCTTTCGCGCTACTCGCCCACTCTTTTTCCAGCAGAGGCTTGATGATGTATTCTGGCTGGAGGCAAGCATGTAAACGACCAGTTGCCGATTTTAGCAAAGGCATACGCGAGCCGACCCGGGTAATAATATTAAATACATGATTGGATTCAAGCGACTGAACCACGACAGCACCATCGGCGAACCATTTGCTGACATGAATACTGCAATTTAAATGCTGCTGAATCTGCGTAATATATTTTTGGGTTAATTCCAGCATATCGGTACGCTTTAAGGCATTAACGCCAAATGCGTGAGCACGCTCACCCAGGCTATATCGCCCGTCACTGAGCTGCTGGGCATACCCTTTACGTATCAAGCTCACCACATAGCGATGCACTTTTGCAGGATGCATAGACAGGACTTCTGACAGCTCTTTTAACATCATCGGTGCATTATGTTCAGTCAATGCATCGAGTACAGTTAATCCTACTTCTAGAGACTGCACCCCTCCCTGTAATTTTTCTTCCTCAACGTTCATCGTTTCATCCTGCATATACGCATTAATTTTCATGGTTCTATAAAACCATTGTACTACTGAAATCAAAAATCTTGCTCAGCCAAATCTGATTCCAGATTCAGATCATAGCTGCATTTTAACAAATTTACATTATTCATAATCAAATTATTTATTGCGTAATTCAAAAATATAAGTATGATTCTGTATAGAACTTAAATTTTCCACGGAAAGGATTCATATTTATGACGACGCATTTAAAGTCATTTGTCGACATCGCTCCTGATTCAGATTTCCCTTTAGAAAACCTGCCTTATGGTATTTTCAGTGATGCGCAAAACGCCAAACCACGTGCAGGGGTGGCACTGGGAGAATGGGTGGTTGATCTAGCAGCATTGGAAGCAAAGGGTTATTTAAAGCTGGAACAAGATCAGCAATTTTTTAATCAGCCAACTTTGAATAGTTTTATTGAGTCGGGTAAAGCCAACTGGTCTAAAGTACGTACGGAATTACAAAAGTTACTGTCAGCGGATCATGCCGAATTACGTGACAATAAAGAGCTACGTGATCTGGTTTTCTTGAAACAGTCAGATGTCAAAATGCATCTACCGGTGCATATCCCAGGCTATACCGATTTCTATTCATCCAAAGAACATGCCACTAATGTCGGCTGTATGTTCCGTGATCCGAAAAATGCATTGTTAGCAAACTGGTCAGAACTTCCAGTCGGTTATAACGGCCGTGCCAGCTCCGTGATTGTTAGCGGGACAGAAATCGTGCGTCCATCAGGACAGATCAAATTACCGGATTCTGATCGTCCAGTATTTTCAGCATGTCGCAAGCTCGACTTCGAACTAGAAACCGGCTTTATCATCGGCAAACCAAATAACTTAGGCGAGCCCATTGCAATTGAAAATGCCTGGGACCATATTTTTGGCATGGTGCTGTTTAATGACTGGTCTGCACGTGATCTGCAACAATGGGAATATGTGCCGCTAGGTCCATTTAACGCCAAGACTTTTGCCTCTTCGATCTCGCCATGGATCGTAACCATGGAAGCACTTGAACCATTTAAAACCAGTTCACCTGCTCAAGAGCCAAAACCTCTAGCTTATCTGCGTGAAGATAACAGCAGTAATAGCTATGACATCAATCTGTCTGTGGAAATTCAGCCTGAAAATTCAGACCAGGCTGATGTCATCTGCGAAACCAATTTCAAATATATGTACTGGTCGATGGCACAGCAACTGGCTCATCACACTATTGCAGGGTGTAATGTTCAGGTCGGTGATCTGATGGGTTCAGGTACGATTTCAGGCCCTACGCCTAATTCTTATGGTTCATTACTGGAAATTACCTGGAATGCCACCAAACCACTGACTTTATCGAATGGTGAACAGCGTACCTTCATTCAAGACGGCGATACCGTGATCATGAAAGGTCATTGTGAAAAAGATGGCCTGCGTATCGGTTTCGGTACTGTGATTGGCAAAATCTTGCCAGCGATTAACTTCGGTTTTACTGAATAAGCCGGGGTGAAATCATGACCATGCAACTTTATACCTATTTTCGTAGTTCAGCCGCTTACCGGGTTCGTATTGCGCTCAACCTGAAAGGACTCGAAGCAAAACATATCCCGGTTCATCTGGTGAACAACGGTGGCGAACAGCATAGTGAAATGTTTCGTCGGGTCAATCCAGGAGAGCTGGTACCAGCGTTGATTGAAGATGATTTTACGCTGACCCAGTCGCTCAGCATGATTGAATATCTGGAAGAAAAATTTCCGGAAACTCCCCTGTTACCCAAGGATTTGCAACAGCGTGCGCTGATTCGGGCCTTTAGTCTGAATATTGCCTGTGACATTCATCCACTCAACAACCTGCGTGTACTTCAATATCTTAGTAAAACCCTGAATGCCAGCGACGAACAGAAAACCGAATGGTACAGACACTGGGTCATCACCGGCTTAAAAGCGCTTGAAGCTCAATTAACACATTCAAATGGCCAATTCTGTTTTGGAGATCAACCGAGCCTTGCAGATTGCTGCTTGATTCCACAAGTATATAACGCCAAACGCTTCAACATCGATCTTTCGGATTTCCCGAAAATTGAATCGATTTATGCCCATTGCAATTCACTGGACGCTTTTCAAAAAGCTGCACCTGAAGCACAGCCTGATGCAGCATAAGAATATATAAGGATATAACCATGACCATTCAAATCGAAAAAATTCACCATGTCGCCTACCGCTGTAAAGATGCCAAAGAAACCGTGGAATGGTACAAAAAAAACCTGAACATGGACTTTATTTTGGCTTTTGCTGAGGATCATGTTCCGTCTACTAAGGCTTTCGACCCGTATATGCATCTGTTTTTAGATGCAGGCAATGGCAATGTGTTGGCCTTCTTTGAACTGCCCACCCAACCGGAAATGGGCCGCGATGAAAACACCCCGAAATGGGTGCAGCACATTGCCTTAAAAGTGAAAGATCGTCAGGCACTGGTTCAGGCCAAAGAGCATCTGGAAGCCAATGGCGTAGATGTACTGGGCATTACCAATCACGGCATTTTCCATTCAATTTACTTCTTCGATCCAAATGGCCACCGTCTGGAACTGGCTTATGATGATGAAAAAGCACCACAGAAAATCGCCATGATTACCGAAGAAATGAAGTATGACATGCTGGAACAATGGAGCAAAACTAAACGCGCGCCTTCACATACCCACTTCCTGCATGCGGATGAATTAGACCATAGCGCTCGTGAAGCCAAGATGGACGCTTGAATTTTAAGAAAAGGATTTCTGATGAATAAAGTCGTTGCCAATGCTCAGGAAGCTTTAGCGGATATCGTGGCAGATCATCAAACGCTCGCCGTTGGCGGATTTGGTTTATGCGGTATTCCTGAAGCACTCATTGAAGCTTTAAAAAATACTGGTGTGATTGGCCTGACCTGTATTTCCAATAATGCCGGTGTAGATGATTTTGGTTTGGGTAAATTACTGCAAACCAAACAGATCAAAAAAATGATTTCTTCTTATGTCGGTGAAAATAAAGAATTTGAACGCCAATATCTGAATGGTGAACTGGAAGTCGAGCTGACACCTCAAGGCACACTGGCAGAAAAATTACGTGCTGGCGGTGCTGGAATTCCTGCTTTCTACACTCAAACAGGTGTTGGCACATTGATTGCCGAAGGCAAAGAAGTCCGTGAATTTGATGGTAAAGAGTTTATTCTGGAAAAGTCATTAACCGCAGATGTGGCATTGGTTAAAGCCTATAAAGCGGATAAGGCCGGGAATCTGATCTTCCGTAAAACTGCGCGTAATTTCAATCCTGAATGTGCCATGGCCGGTAAAATCACTGTGGCTGAAGTTGAACAGGTTGTAGAGATTGGTGAACTTGATCCGGATGATATTCATCTCCCTGGAATTTATGTAAACCGAATTGTTGTCAATGCTGCACCGGAAAAGCGCATTGAACAGATGACCTTAAAGGCAGGAGCATAATCATGGCCTGGACTCGAAATGAAATGGCTCAGCGTGCGGCACAGGAACTGGAAGATGGTTTCTATGTCAATCTCGGTATTGGCTTGCCAACCTTGGTCGCCAACTATATTCCAGAAAATATCAATGTCTGGCTCCAGTCTGAAAATGGCCTCTTAGGCATTGATGAATTCCCGACCGCAGAAACAGTTGATGCAGACCTGATTAATGCCGGTAAACAGACAGTCACTGCCCGCAAAGGTGCTGCCTTCTTCTCAAGTGCTGAATCCTTTGCCATGATTCGCGGGGGCCACGTGAATATCGCGATTTTAGGTGCGATGGAAGTCTCCGAAACAGGTGATCTGGCCAATTGGATGATTCCGGGCAAGAAGGTCAAAGGTATGGGCGGCGCCATGGATCTGGTAGCAGGCGTGCAGAAAGTTGTCGTTCTAATGGAGCATACGGCGAAAGACGGTTCACCGAAAATCGTTCCTCAATGTACTTTGCCGTTGACCGGTAAAGGTGTCGTCAATCGGATCATTACGGATCTCGGTGTTATGGATATTACTTCACGCGGAGTGGTTCTGGTAGAACTCGCTCAAGATGTCACGCTGGAGCAGATTAAAGCTGCGACTGGAGTTAAGCTGATTACAGATAGACTTGAAGCTGCCTGATTAATAGTTGGTCACTTTTAATGATCTCTGTTTAGTTAAGATAATGTGAATCTGGTACAAGCTTTTATCTTTATTATCCTATACAAAAAATAGCCTTAAATCTATTCGATTTAAGGCTATTTTCAATGAGGGTAATGGTAGGAGTTAAATTCCGAAGCCCATCAACTTTAAATCATCATACGTCTAAACAAATTTTACCAATATGTTTGCCATCACGTTGATATTCAAAAGCTGCCTGAATCTCTTCTAGCGGAAACACTTTATCAATCATTGGATGAATATCTGTTGCTTCTAGGGCTCTGATCATATCCTGCTGTTCAGAACGGTTTCCTACCGTCACGCCTTTAATGGTCAGCTGTTTCGCCATAATTGCCGCTGTGGGTACATCTCCACTAATCCCGGTAAACACGCCAATCAAGGTAATGTGTCCGCCTATACGAGAAGCTGCGATAGATTGAGCCAGCGTACCCGGTCCGCCAATTTCGACCACATGGTCAACACCCCGGTTGCCTGTCATCTCAAAAATTTTCTCGCCCCAGTTTTCTTCTTCGCGGTAATTTACAACACCCGCAACGCCCTGTTCGAGAAGCCATTTTGCTTTTTCCTTTGATGAAGTCGTTGCCCACACCCTTGCGCCCATCTTCAGGGCAAACTGAAGTGCAAATATTGAAACACCACCTGTTCCAAGGATTAGTACATCATCTCCCGCTTTGATTTTTCCTTCTACCACCAGTGCACGCCATGCGGTTAATCCAGCCGTCGGTAATGTCGCTGCTTCATGATGAGTCCAATCTTTGGGAGCATGAGTAAACCAGTTTTCAGGTCGAACTACATATGAAGTTGCATAGCCATCAATTCCATCACCTGGCGTATAGCTAAAATCAGCTTGCGGACACTCAGCTTTCACCCAGTTAGGGAAAAATAGGGAAACGACATGATCTCCAACAGCAAACTCAGTCACCCCTTCGCCAATTTCTTCAACAACCCCCGCGCCATCGGCCATCAACAGTCGACCTGATTCTGCAGGAAGAACTCCTATTGCGACGTTATAATCATGGAAATTAAGTGAATTGCTGAAAATTCGAACTCTAATCTCTCCATGACCTGGCTTTCCAGGATCGTTAATATCTGCCAATTCTATTTGATCTAGACCTGGTGTTTGACCTCGTAAAGCTGCTTTCATAAATTTGACTCTGTTTATTAAGCAATTGGTTTGTCATCTTATAACTTAGATTATAACGTTTACGTAGTTTTCTCATAAACACGAACAAAAAACGTTTACATCTTTACCCAACCCTTAGAAAAAGATCTGAAAGAACTTTTAAAATCATCCTCTATCGAATTTAAAAAAATCCATTCCTCTCCAAATTAAAAAGACTAAAATTTCATCAACTCAAATGCCTCAATTAAACAATTATTCATCTAAATTTTAAGATCTCACTTCCTCTAAAAATCAATTTTTCACATTCTTTCTTAAATTTTCTGGACTATGAAATAACATGAATAATATTGGAACAAGTAAAATTTTTTAAATCATTTCTGATTAAATTTTAATCAATTTATTCTATTTGAGGATTTTTACTCAGCAACAACTATAAAAAATGCGAAAATTTTTAAGTCTTTATTTATATAAATAAATTTGTCTAAAAATTATTTTATTTACATATATATCAATAATATGATTAAAATATAATAACATTAACTAATAATTAAAAATAATTAAAAATAACATTATGTAACTGTTTCGTAAATTTTTTTAAGGTTTTTCTATTCAAAAAAAACTATAGTGGCGCAGCAGTTAGCCATCATTAAAAAAATAGGAAATGGATATGAAAACATCAAATAGTTTGGGTAAAGGAATAGTCGTAGCTGCCCTCATTGCTACTACACAAATGAGTTATGCAGAATTTAAAAGATTCTCTGTATCTACCGGATGGTTACATATCAAATCACAAGGAAATGCCAATCCGATGCGAATTAAAACTGGCGTGGAAGAAGGAAGATCTGCTCGAGTAGGAGATATTACAGGTGATACCATCCGATCAAATATTGATTACAACAAGACTGATTTAACACCAGCTGAACAAGGTCTAATTGGGACAATCACCAGACCATTTTTGAATTATCCATCAATGTTTGACTGGATGCGTGATGGTTTTTATAACGAATTCGGGGATGATCCTGAAAAATTAAGAGATGCATTAACCAGTTTAACCGGTACGGCTGAGATTTCTGGCTTATCAAACTGGAACTCAAATGCGGGTATAGAAGTCGAAGATATTGATACTTTGGGCTTAATGCTGGACTACTATGTGAATGAAAATGTTTCTCTGCAAATGATTGGAGGCATTCCACCAAAGGTCGATTTAAAAGGTAAAGGACAAGTCTACGCACCATTTTCAGCAGTAGGTCATCCTATCGCGCCAAACCAGAACTTATATTTGAAAAATGATAGGCTCTAGACTAGCAAAAT